>JBBRCC010000092.1:0-17048 GCA_038205175.1 Cytophagales bacterium
ACCAGAGAAGTTTACAAACACAGAACCTGTTGAAGCAATGGTTAGATTAGTGGATAAGGTTACAGTTGTTGGATTGTTGATTGAAAAATAAAGTGCAGTTCCCACAGCAGTGCCCGTTACTTGTGCAACTGTTCCATTGAAGACATACTGAATTGCGGTAGCCGTTAAATTTCTGGTATTTGTCGTTCTTAAAGATCCAATTGCCCCTGTTGCAATGGTGTTCAACCCATCGGCATTTGCCGTTACCAGGTTGGTTCCATTGTTTGCTGTAAAATTTAAGCCTGAAAGAAAGTTTGTTCCAAAATCCAGATATGAACCTGAAAATGAAACAATCGTGCTGCCTGTTCCTAAATCGACATTAGATCCTAATACAATCCGGCTTAATGTAAATGGCCCTGTCAAGCCAACGTTATAGGCAATTGATCCCGCTGGTATACAAGTTCCCTGTGTAATGGTTTGAGAATGAGGGGTGGTTACACTAGTTCCTACAGCCCTAAAGTTCACCGTAGCTCCACCTGCTGTCCTTGCAAATGTTCCGCTGGTTAGCAATAAATCCTGATATAAATTCAAAACACCTGTACCACCACTGGCCATATTCAAAGTGCCTCCATTGACTTCTAAATAGCCGGTAGTAGGAAAGGCACTTGGCACATTGGTTGAAATATTAAGCGTACCAGTTCCAGTTGGGGCAATATTAACAGTTCCGGTTCCGCTCACAATCATGTTTCGATTGTCAGCAAGGTTCATGGTAGATGTTCCAGTAGCATTGTTCGCTAAGGTTAAAATACCTGAACTCACCGCCACATTTCCATTTGCATTGATTGTGCTGGTGTGTGCTGTTGCAGAACCAACTAAAGTTCCTCCGTTTATAGTTAAAACGGAGCTGCTACCAAGGGTTAAAACGCCTCCAGATCCTCCATTTGAAACATTTACTGTTCCTGCCGTTACTGTGAAACCACCATTGGCAACCAAAGTAGAAACTGCGGTTCCCTGACCAATGGAAACCGTTCCACTGTTAAGTTTGGTGATTAAACCAGTAACAGTTAAAGTGCTCACTTTGCTTGCACTTGCTCCAACCACCAAAGAAGTTCCTATGGCAGAGTTAATATTTAAAGCACCTGTAACGGTCATGCTTGCCGTTCCTGTAGTAGAGGCACTATTTGCAAGGGTCAAAGCCCCACCAGTACCGATGTTAACATCTCTTGTTACAGCAACTGTTGGACTAGCCGTTGTAGTAACTACAGTTAGAAAAGAATTCGATACATTGATATCTCTACCAACTGTTAGCGCTAATGCAGTGGATGCTGTCAACCCAAGTGTAAATCCATTAGTTCCGGAAATATTCAAATCTCTACCTACACTTGTCAAAGCTCCACTTAAATTTCTGGAGGAACTAATTGGAGAATTAAAAGTAAAATCTGAAAAAGATTGCCCAAGCCCTGACGGTTCAGAAGTAGTTGTCCCTGAAATCAAACAGTTTGAACCTGCATTCCAGGTAGCCGATGGAACTGCACCTGAGTTTCTATTGTGGTCATAAGTACCCGTTCCGGAAACAGTAATAGTTCCTCCAACAATATCGTTTGCAGTTGAATTTCGTAAAGTTCCGCTAACCGTAACCGTTGAACCTGTTAATGTTAATGTGCCTGATGCCTGGTTTAAAACTGCCGTACTATTAATAGTCATCGCAGTAGAAGTGGTCAAACCAATGTTGGCAGTCACATCAGCTGCTGTATTTGTTATATTAAGTGTGGCGAAAGAAGCTGCATTGGTATTAATGGCCTGAGCTGCCGAACCATTAAAAGCCACAATACTCGTTCCAACCGTGGTGGAAGAACCAGCTGTATAATTTCCGCAAATACCAATGGTTCCGTTTGCCAATGTTCTTGCACCACCGGCAAGATTCAGATTGCCATAATCGGCAACAGGGAGAGTTTGCGCTGTGGAGCTGCTAAGAATAAGCGTACTGGAACAATTAAAAGTAGCGGCCGTTGAGCTGCTGTATGTATAATTACCACCAATGGTTAATTGAGATGCAGCTGACATGGAATAAGTTCCGTTGGCATTCACGGTAAAATCTGCCACCGCCCTGGTGCCTGTGATAGCCAATGCTGTTGTATAAGATGCGGCATCCGGTATGATAATCACATCACTGCTGGAAGAAGGTACTGCAACTAAATCCCAGTTGGCAGCAGTATTCCAATCTCCATCTGTACTTCCGTCCCATGTATAAGTTGAAAAAGGAGGATTTACTCTGCCCGCCCATTCGGCTGTAGCAGAAAGACTTCCCGTTGCTTGTGTTAATGATGATGATGACAAAGTATTTCCGGAAGCAGAACTGGAGGCATCTTCTGTCCACGTAATTCCTCCAAAACGATTTAGTCTAATGTTACCAATTGTTCCAACCACATCGGTTGGACTGGTGAGAAAAGTGAAAACAGAAGTATAAGTATAGGTTGATGGAGAACCACTTAAATTCGTTACCCAATACCGGTTATTGATATAGTCCGTTGCTGTTACATCATTTGAATTTCGGGAACCAACTGTACCCACAATCAAATTCATTGCAGTTGCATTGGCAGAGAAATCAAATGAGGCAGGTGTATAATTCGAACTTGTTCCGATCGGAAAATTGTAAGTGAGTGGAAGACTTGCTGTTAAGGCTATGGCCCGAATCAAACGGCCTGTGCTGTTGGTTTGAAGAAAGGCTGTAGAAGAACCTCCCGTTACCGATGCAGCAGTGGTTGCTGATATTGTAATGTTATTAGTTCCCAGTTGATTAATACCATTGTTCACATTCAAAGCGGTGGCAACCGTTGGTGAACTTGTAAATGTGATTGCAGGATTGGCTCCAGAGGTATTGCTTAAGTTCAATGTTCCAATGTTGGCAGAAGTGGCGATGGCCGATCCTGTGAACTGAGCAGCAGTTCCATTAAAGGTATAATTTACACCTGTATTTGTAAAGGTTCTTGTTCCAGTAGATTGTATAGAGCCATTTGCTCCGGAGGCCATTATTGCACCGGTCGCATTTGTACTGGCAGAAATGAGTGTTGTTCCGGTGTTTGCGGTAAATGCGGTAGTTCCGGAAAGAATAAAAGTCTGAAAATCAACGGTTGCTGTATTGCTCGCAACCACCGATCCGGCACCAACTACAAAATTTGACGCAAGTTGAATTGTGTTCGAAGTTGCTCCGGTTCCCAAATTCCAGGTTGCACCATTGTTGGTAATAGTACCACCACTTTGGCTAAGGGTTTGCGTTAAGGAAGTTTTGGCAAAGTTGAATGTTCCTGCAGCGGAACCTGATTTGTTAAACAATCCATTGGATTGAGAAAAATTGCCCAATAAATTAATAGTTCCCGTATTTCCACCTGTTGAAGATGAAAGGTTCAAAGTCCCATTTGCACCATCTATGGATATATTTCCATCCACATTCAGGATGCCGGCACCACCAGACGAACCAACCTGAAGCATTCCGGAAGTTACAGTTAAGTCAGCTGCAACCCCCATGGTAATTCCATTTTGTGACCAGATGGTGGATGCACCACCGTTAAAAATCAAATTATTGTATTGCCTTACCGGGCTTGTAAAGTTGGTTGTAAATACTGAAAGATTCCATGTAGTGGCGGATGTATTTGAATATCGAACCGTACTGCCTGTCATGGTGGTTGTACCAGAGCTTGGTGTAAAACCTTGAGCGATGTCCACAATTCCTGAGCTGGCCAACGTTCGGGCACCGTTTCCGGTATTATTGAGCTGGCCATAAAAAAATGCTGGAATGGTCTGTGCACCTGCATTTGTAAAATCAAAAATGCTTGCGGCATTTACCACCGGTGTGTAAGCACTTAAGCCCGAAATATCAAATGTCCCGTCCACAGAAATGGTTCCTGCGGGTGATGTTAAATTAGCTGAACCCCTGGCATTGCTGATGGTTAGATTGTTATAGGTTCCCACAGAAAGAGTTTGGGCTCCTGTTCCATTGTAGTTTACAGTAGAACCTGTAACCGTATAAGCACCGGCTCCTCTTGTGAACAAACCGCAAATGCCAGTTGTACCTGAAATGGTTCTGTTTCCACCAGTAGCCACCAGATTTCCAAAATTCATGGAAGGAATGGTCTGGGCAGATGAACTGGACATAGTAAAGGTACTCGCACAATCCCAGGCTCCGCTGCCCGATGTGTAGGTTATATCACCTGTTGCGGTTATTGATCCGGCAGAGCTTACAGTAAAGAAACTTCCTGTTCCGGCGAAGGTTATGTCGGCAACTGTTACTGCAGTGGTTAGATTCAGGTTTGCCAATGCCCCTGTGGAGCCGTTAGCCAAAGTTACATTGTCTATGGTGGCTGGTACGCCGGTTGGGCTCCAGTTGGTGCTTGTTCCCCAGACTCCATCTGTAAAACCAACCCAGGTATAAGATACTGGTGCAGCATTCACTCTTCCAGCCCATTCAGCGGTAGTGGCCAGATTTCCTGTTGTTTCTGTAAGGCCCGTGGTTGAACTCAATGTGGTACCTGAAGCAGAGGAAGTGTTATCCTGAATCCAAGGCAAAGAACCTCCCCATCGGTTCAATCGGATACTACCAATGGTTCCGGAAACATCTCCAGCCAGATAGGTGAAAACGGAACTATAGGTGTAAGTTCCGGTGGTTACACTTAGATTGGTAACCCAATATCGGTTGTTAATAAAATGAGCTGGTGCACCATTGTCAGGATGAACGGCACCCACAGCTCCAACAATTAAATTTCTTGCAGTGTTATTTGCTGTAAAAGCAAAAGAAGCAGGCGTGTAATTGGTTGAAGTTCCAACAGGGAAAGCATAAGTTATCGGAAGTCCTGCCGTAGCAATGGCCCGAATTAAGCGGCCTGTGTTGTTTGTTTGGATGAATGCAGTTGAACTACCTCCGGATACTGAAGCGGCAGTAGTTGGAGTGATGGTAATGTTGTTTGAGCCTAGTTGGTTGATGCCATTATTTACATTCAAGGCGGTGGCAACGGTGGGAGAAGTTGTAAAAGTAATGGCAGGATTAGAGCCCGAAGTATTGCTCAGATTTAAGGTTCCAATATTTGTCGCTGCTGCAATGGATGTTCCTGTAAACTGAGCAGCGGTTCCATTAAATGTATAATTAACGCCATTATTGGTGAAAGTCCGAGTGGTGGTTTGTACTGAACCGTTGGCTCCTGCGGCCATTATTGCACCAGTTGCGTTTGTGTTTGCAGAAATTAGGGTTGAACCTGTCGCAGCAACAAAGGTACCTGTTCCACTCACAATCTGTGCCCCAAAGTTTAATGATGCATTATTAAGAACTGTCATTGTACCAACGGTAGTGATTCCAGTCAATAAAACGCCTGTGTTGGTTGAAACACCAGTTCCTATATTCCAATTTACTGTGTTGCTTATTGTCCCAGATTGGGTAATATTTTGACTTCCACTTGATGCATTTATATTTATTATTCCAATTCCAGTGCTACTTTCTGTAATTGTGCCGCCTGATTGGTTGAAAGTTCCGCTGCAATTTAACGTGCCAGTTCCTGAGCCTGCTGCCATATTTAATATTCCATTGGTCTGAGTAAAATTTCCGCAAGTAATGGTTCCACTTGAAGCACTCCCCATTCTCAATTCTGAACCATTGGTAGTTGTTAAAGTAAAGGTTCCTGTACTGGTTAATGTAACTCCGCCCATATTTGGATTTGTGGTTAGGGAGGAAGTATTCCATGTAAAATTGCTAAAGGTTTGACCAGCTCCTCCCAACCAGCCACCAGCTGTGGGAGATGTTAAACCAATGATCGCTACTGTAGAACCGGCATTCCAGGTAGCTGTTGGGATAACGCATGTGGTTCCAAGCGCAGTTCCTGTACAGGTTTGGTTCATTTCCACAAATCCACCATTATTGATGGTAAGGGTGGTGGTGCTGGCACCCGTAATTGGAGGATTGGTTTGTCTGGCAGTTCTAAGAAAACCATTAATAGAACTTGTTGCCCCTGTTATTGTTAAAAGGTTTGTTCCCATATCTAACCTGGCATTTGCATCAATAGTTAAAACTCTGGTAGATGCAATAGTAGCGTCTCCACTTGCAGTAACATTGGCGGCCGTGTTGGAAATAGTCAGATTTTGAAATGTTTGTGCAACTGAAATTGCCTGTGCAGCTGTTCCATTAAACCTGGTATGCAAAATACCTGTATTGCTGGTAGAATAAGTTCCCGTGGTATTCACCAGGTTTCCACCAATATTAATGTTGTGCGTACCCGAATTAATGGGTCTGAAAGTGGCAGAAGCCGAAGTGGTTAAGTTATTGAATGTTACTGTTCCTGCCGTATTGCTGAAATTATAATTGTTGGTTCCGTTATTGACAATATTTGTATTTACTACACCAGTTCCGTTTCTGAAATTTACGATTCCTGTACCTGTAGCTGTCATGGTTCCAAATTGTAAACCCAAGGTTACAGTTCCTGTGGATGGTCCTTGCAGGGTTGCCCCACTGCTTACATTTACATCAAAAAGTCGGAAATTAGCATCAGTGGCTGTACCAGACAGGGTAGTCGTACCTTGTGCAAACGTGCAAATCATGTCGTTACCTCCACCGTTATTGGGGTTTATGGTTCCATCGCATCGAAGGGATGGTGTATGGGTAGAAGAAGAACCGAAGGTTAAAGTTCTGGCCCCGGTTTGAGTTAAGGTTCCAGAAACAACATACAATTGGTTGTTTATGGTGTGGTTATTTGTATTGGTAAGCGTTCCACCATTTACAGTAAAATCCCAAAAAGTATTGGCAGTTCCAAGGGTTAAATTAGCCCTGGACTCAAAACTTTTCTGTGAAAAAGGTTGGGTAATGCTGGCATTGTTAGCCGTAGAAGAAACGGTGTGGTAGTAATTGAGCGTTGGGGATTGGGGATTACCTCCTCCCGACGGATTCTCAGCTGGAACCTGGTTAAAAATAAAACTTCCCGTACTATTCGAAAAACCAAGCCAGTTAAAAGCAGTTGGCCTTCCTCCAAGTCCCATCATGCCAACCCAAGAAAGGCGAATTTCACGATTTGTACTTCCGTTTGAACGGTCGCCTGGTGTTGCAATTGTTGTGATTCCACTCCATCCCCCAGATCCATTATCTGACCGATATTCTGCATAGCTACCTTCCCAATAAACCTGAAAATCAGAACGAAAAGGAAGTGTTGGGGTAATGCCATAGTTGTTTGCACCCACTAAGGATCCGTTGGCATTTGTTCCCCCGTCCACGGGATTTTGAGGGTCAAAATCCAAATGCAAAATTACAGGTTCATTGGCTGAACCCGAATTTACTCTTACATAGAGATAGGTGTCATCCCATGCCATGCTGTAATTTCCTGAAGTTACATAAGCGGCTTCCAATGCGTCACCATCCAGGGTAATGGTGCCGGTATTGAATGGTTGCGCTTTCGAAAGCAAAGGCAGTATAAACAGTAATCCGAAAACGATTTTTCTTCCAAATCCAGCCAAACGGGAAAATCCTCCTTTTTCAGGCAAAGACAATGTATTGGTATTCATGATTCTCTTTTTGAAGGTTAATTTTTTGATGAGGTAAAACAGGTCGAACCTGCCGAAGTAACGCTATCCTGGTATTTTGCATAACTGCTTCCAAGATTGAAACAGCCTGAGCAAAGTGAGTCTTTCAGAGTGAAATTAAAAGCAATAATATTTTCCTGATTAGTGAAGCCAGCGCTAGCACCTGTTGTAGAAAACCAACCAAAACCGAGGTGGCTTGTAGCGGAAATCTTAAAAATCTGATAGTCAAATACCTGCAAATCCCAGCCGATCGATGTGCTGCCTGTAGCAACAAATCTAAATTTATGACCTAAGAAAACTTGCCTGGTGCTACTGACGCTCCTTAAAAAAAAATCCTCCGCTTTACGTGGAATCTGTAGGGTTTTAAAAGAAAACCTTGGTGCTGGAAACATGGTGTAGGTATAAAGATGTTTTTTCCTAAATCAATGAATTGAATGCGGACAAAAATCCTTGCTCTCCATGAGCAATAATTGATTAATCCCGAAAAGAGGTCAAAGGTAATAAAAAGGAGTATTTAGTATTACACAATTAAATTTAAAGATTTTTAAGCTCAACTCTTATTTTCAATCTGAAATCAAAAATTAATTCAACCTTTATTGCATTGTATAACAAGGGATTATACAACTAAAAATGGAGAATTTAATGGATATACAAAAGATTTTTCTAAGTATTTATTGTACTTTATCAAGAAAATATAAAACTAAATATTGGCCTGTTACTCATTTTTTTAGACCAACACCACATTTTCTTCTACCAAATAATAGGATTGAACTCCTTTTTCGAGCCAAAAAGCCTATATGACAACACTATTTCGTGAGTGCCAGAGGTGTAATTATTCAACTCTGAGGATGTAAGATCGAAAGCATACCCTACATCAAGAAACCTGGTAATGGCACCTCCAAACATAAACACCAGCGCATCCTGATTGCGCAAAGTCAAACCGGCCCAAGCTCTGTTTTCATACCTTAGCCGTAAATTGATATCGAATGATGTAGGTGCTCCACTCACATGTTTCACAAAAATTGCAGGCGAGAGTTTTAGTTTTTCGTTAAGATCGTAGGTATAGCCAAGGTTCACAAACGTGTGTGCATTCAACTTGCTGCCTTGCGTGGCACCTGCCCCTCCAAAAGAAAGTTTGCTTTGAAGCAATTGCTGCATGGCGACCCCGACATAAAATTTGCCTGAGTACAGCATAGCTCCCAATCCCAAATCAGGAGCAAGGTCGCTTCGTTTGTTTCCAAATATCACATCATCGTTTCTGTTTTCAACATTATAATTTTCAGGCTTTTGAGAAAATGAACTGCCACCAGCATGTACACCTAATGATAACAACGTATTTTTTGCAACAGGCACATGATAGGCATAGGCCAATCTGGCACTTGTTCTGTTGAGCGGCCCTCTGCCTTCTGCATTTACAACAGCTCCAAATCCACTCCGGTCTTTCAGTGTTTCATTGCCAAGTGTGTCTTTTGCAAAATGGGTAACAGCACCATGTACACTTACATACATGCTGTTGGGTGCGCCATCAAAGCCGGACCATTGGTTTCGACCAGCAAACTTGAAATCTGTAAAATCTTCTGAACCAGCTACAGCCGGATTGAAGAAAAACATATTGCTTTGAAGAATTGAAAATTGTTGAATTTGTTGGGCCAACACAGCGGGTGCGCAGGCCATCAGCATGGCTGACAGAGAAGCGAAAAGTTGCTTTTTCATCTTTATCGTATTGGTTTAGATTATCTGAAAATGGTTAATGGTCCGTTGAGTTTTGTGCCGTTGCCCATATCGATAGAGTAATAGTATGTGCCGACAGGAACAGGAGTTCCGTTGTAATTTCCATCCCAAGGTTCGGGGTATCCTTTTTTGGATTCAAAAACCAATGAGCCCCATCGGTTAAACACACGAACAATTCCATTTGGAAACCTCCGACCAAAATCAGGCAGCACATTCCAAACATTGTTTGCACCATCTTCATTGGGCGAAAAGGCATTGTAAACCTCGTTAGACGAAGGTAGTATAGTGATTGTTTTCTGCGCTGTTCCACCACAACCACCGGGCGATGTGTACGTGTAAGTCAAAAAAAGTGGACCTTCAGATACCCTGTTTGGATAAAAAACAAGATTCTCCAAACCTTCGCCCGACCAGGTACCACCCAAGGGAGAAAACCCGGTTAATGTTAAAGGCATATCGGTGGCATATAAAGCAGTATCTAAGCCTGCAAGCACCACAGGGTTTTGACGCACAAAAATGCTTGGTGAAAGAAAAGTTAAAGGTCTGAGGCAGGCATTGGAGCTGACTTGACTTTGTAGCGAGACATTGGCTGTTAAAGTTGAGAAATCTGCGACCGAATCCACATATTCACTCAACACGCTCCCGTTGCTTAGCCAGACAAATGTTTCGTTTCCATTTCCATTTAAAACCCTTGCAGTTAGCCTGGCCCGATCGCCGGAACAAAGCGTATCGACAGCAGGCAGTAGCGAAATTGAAGGAATTTGTTTTAATGCAACCTCAACTGCTGCCGACGTGTCAACTCTTGGGCTGGCGCAAACTGACGATGAAGTAAGCACAACGGTAACACGGTCTCCATCGTTCAAAGATGCGGTTGTAAATTCAGCCGAAATTGCACCTGAAACAGGCAGTTCATTTACCCTCCATAAATAGGCTGGCTCATCGCCTCCATTAACTGGTGTGGCGCTAAAAACAAGGGTATCTCCTACACAGGCCGACCCGGGAACAAAAACCAGCGATGTTGCAACAGAAGCAGGTGCGGTAGAAATAATAATCCTGATTGAATCAGAAGTAACGGTAGGCGGTGCTGCACATGGACTTGTAGAAGTGACCCGAACTGAGATATCGGTAGCGCTGCTTCCAGCGGTGTAGGCCAAAGTTGAACCGGTTGCATTAGCTAAATTTTGTCCGTTGGCCAACCACTGATAAGACAAAGTTCCGCCAGTAGGTGCATTGGTTGTGATGGAAAAATTGACCACATCGCCGGGACAAACAGCCACAGGTGAAGGTGGGTCCGAAACTAAGTTTATTGCAAAAGCTTCGGTAGCTGTGTTTACCAGAATTTCGTTGGAAAATACTTCAGCGGGGTTCGCACAAACTGCATTTGAGGTTGCCCTAACCTTGATAATGTCACCGTTGTTGACTGCAGAATAGGCTAAGAAATTATTATTGGCAAACTGAAGGGGTTGGTTGTTGGCAAACCACTGGTATTGTGGTGCTCCACCCCCGTTTTGAACTGTAACGTTAAAATTAACTGTGGTTCCCGGGCAAACATTTACCGGAGGAGGTGGATTGGAAGTAATGGAGGCAGAAACCAATACTCCTGGAGTAATTCTCAGATTGAAAATATTGTTCGACACAACAGCATTGGAAGATCTGACCCTGATTCTGAAATTAAAACCTGCTACTCTTGAAAAGAAACTGGGTGGCAATGTGATAGCAATGGGAGAAACACTGCTGGTGCCTACCACAACCGGATTGCCAGGAAAGGCTCCGGTGGAGTCTGAAAGTTCGGCATTGTATGTGGTTCCCGGAGGAAAAACACCAGCTACAAAAATTCCCAAATTTGCTGTAACGCCCTGGCACAATTCAAAGTCAGGTGCCGAACCAGTGGCTTGTGAAAGCGAAGTAAGGGTGATGCCTAAAGCAGGATTTTCTTGAACTACCTGTATGTTGTCGACCAACATTGGAGGGTCGTTTGCACCAAAAAGCACAAAGCCATTTCTCCAACGGAAACCAAAACGAATGGAGGTTGTGCCAGCAATAAAGCCCGGGAAATTGGTGGAATTAATCCCGATAGAATCTTTGAGCCAGGCGTTGTTGTTGCTGTAGTCTCTGGAACGTTCGGCCCAGGTTTGTCCATTATCAACGCTAAAAACAAGTCTGGCTGAACCATTGTTGCCATTGGCTCCACCTCCCCTGCAGCGCCAAACAAATCTCACTTTTGAAACCAGACCTGCCGAAAAGCTGTCGGCTGGAACGCTGGTGTTCATGTAAGCTACTTCGTTTGATTGCGAAATGGCATTGTAAACAGGAGTTTCCGGTCCACCAAAGTTGGCACAGGCAGAACTATTGCAGGAGACCCTCAAATTGGTTGTATTGTCGAACCTGTCGCTGGCAGCACCTCCGTTACCAATAAACCAGGAGTTGGCTTCAGCACCACTTGTTGGGGTTGAGCCTGGCAAGAGCGAAACACCATTGCCATTGAGTGTCCAGTTTGAGCCTGGGCTGTTAAAATTTTCCTGCCAGATAATCCTTTGTCCAAACAAGGAAGAAATAGCAAAAAATAGGAAAACCAAAAGAAGTGGTTTTTTCATATTTACGTTTAACTGAGTTGACAAAACTGGTTTCAGGTGCGAAATAATTGAAAAAAACAGACATTTTACCTATCTAAACCTATATTTGGCTCTGAGACACGCAACAACATGAAAATTTTTAAAATAATTTTACTCTCACTAATCACTCATTCTGCAACCCTTTTTGCCCAAGAAATTGACAGTACTTTTTCGAAACGATTTGGTGGATCAGGAACAGAAGTAGTGGGCCTAAGCACATTAAATGTACAGGGTGGCGGCTTGGCTCAAATTGCTGTTTCTCCTGACTCTTCCATTTTCATTAGCTCTCAAACTACTTCAACAAACGGACAGGTAGGTCAAAATTTTGGCAACGACGACGTGTGGGTGGTAAAGCTCAATATGCAAGGAGATACCTTGTGGAAAAGGGTGTTGGGTGGTTCTGAAGCTGAACGGTCTTATGGTTTGGTAGCCTTGGCAGACGGTGGTTGTGTGGTGGCAGGATCTACACTTTCAAGAAATGGCATTTTTTCAACCACCAGGCAGGCGTTTAATGGATTTATAGTTAGGCTAAGTCAGAACGGCACCATCGTTTGGACCAAAGTAGTTGGAGGTGCCGGTGATGATTTAATTCATGGCATTATTTCAACTTCCGATGGTGGATTTCTTTGTGTGGGCAGTTCATCGTCTACAGACGGAGACCTGCAAGGTATTGGGAATGCACCAGGTTTGGCCTGGGTATATAAAACGAACAGCCTCGGCGACAGGCAATGGACAAGGGTGCTCAACAGTTACCCAACCAACATCACAAACGCCATTGAAGGTTTTTGGCAAGCAACAGCGTGCCGGGATGGCTCCGGTTTTGTAGTTGGCGGGTTTGGAGCAAACAACTTCAGCGATCCTAATGCCGACGAAATTTTTATCGCTAAGTATTCGTCTACTGGCACGCTACTTTGGCAACGTCTATTTGGAGGGCCACTGGGCGATGCTTTGGGAAATCTGGTAGAAAGCCCCTCTGGTAAAATTTACTTGGCCGGAAGGGCTGGAGGAGCCGGGCGGAATGTGTCGCAATACAATGGGGGTCCGGGCGATGTGTGGGTAATTGAAACAAACCGGGAAGGACAATTGACGTGGGAAAAAACCTATGGCGGTACCGACTGGGAATTTGCATACGACATACTGATGTCTCCCACCAACAAACTTTATGTAGCTGGTTTTACAAGAAGTGCCACAGTGGGCACCACCCCTTATGGCTTGCAAGATGGTTTAATTTTGGTGCTAGACACATTAGGAAACACGTTAAAAACCATCAGAGCGGGTGGCAATACCAACGATGTATTCACAGAAATATCTATGTCGGAAGATGGGAAATTTTTGGTAGCTGGAGGCAGAACAGACTCAGATCCAGGTGGTTGGGTGTCGCAAGGTTGGGGCGGCAGAGATTTGTGGGTACTGGCTTTTGAAGTCGATGATTGTCTGGCTCCCAGCATTTCGGTAACACCGTCGAACCCTGCATTTTGCGCAGGAGACAGTGTGCTACTTGTTGCATCAGGAGCAGGTGCCTTTAGCTGGTCGCCTACGTTGGGGCTTTCCGATTCTACAGGCCAAGTAGTGGTGGCACAACCTGCCAGCACGACAACTTACACGCTTACCGGAATTGGAACTGGAAGTTGCAATGGCACCACCACTGTAACGGTAACAGTAAACCAAAACCCAACATCCCCAAGCATCTCAGGCGACACCCTTATTTGTTCTGGCAACAGCAACACACTTAGCAGCAGTTACATAGCAGGCAATCAATGGTTGAGAAACGACACGTTAATAACAGGTCAAGTTGGCCAAACCTTAAACACTAACTTACCAGGCAACTACCAGGTGCGCCACACCACTGCCCAAGGTTGTAGTGCCACATCATCCAGATTTATCTTCTCGGTTCAATCGCCAATTACATTTATAACCCAACCAAGAGACACTTTTATGGGCAGTCCTAACCCTGCCATATTCACAGTGGACATAGCTGAAGCTGGGGCTGTTTTTCAATGGCAAGGAAGAGCTGTTGGCGAAGCCGCTTTCGAAAATTTGCCAAATAGCGCACCATACTCGGGGACAAATACAGACACCCTTACGGTTGAATATCCAATAGTGCCCTATGAATTTTACCTGAGGTGCTTGGTTACCATAGGCAACTGTACAGATACGAGCCAAACAGCCAGACTCTTTTATTTGGTAAACAACAAACCAATCGCAGTCAAATTTTCGCCTTTATTGGTACCTAACCCGGCAAGCGATCAGGTTATGGTTTCAGGCATAGACGCTGGCAAAAGCATGCAATTGCGTTTGGTAAACTTGCAGGGTAAAGAGGTCTTGAAACAAGTGTTTTTGCCGGGGCAAGCCATCAAAGTTGACCAGTTGAAGCCAGGTCTATATCAATACCATTTGGAGGCAGAGGGAGTGCATTTCACCGGCAGGTGGATGAAGCGACAGGAACCTTAAAACTCCAACTTCACACCCACATTCAGACCTATGTAACTGGCAGGCACAGCGAATCTGTTTTCCCTTTTGGGCTCTGAAGTACCGATTATTCGGTCTATAGTGTACTCTTTTGAAAATTCGGTAATCCGCTCATTGGTACTCAGATTTTCAATACGGCGGGTAATGTTGTCGCCAGACTTTGTCTCGAATGCTACGACCTCTGACCTTCTTGTTGGCAAGTTGAGCATAAGACCTTGCAATTGAGCAAACACTCCAATTTTTTCGAGGGCTTTCCACTCCACGCCTACGGCCAAACTGTAGCCAAGTGCAAAAGCAAATCGGGTTTCCTTTTTCGAATATTTGTAATTGGTGAATATGGAAGGGTTTGAAGAAACAGCCGTTTCATTTACTTCTGTGGTCAATATTGACTGAATGGGTATAAAAATACCCGGACGCACAAACAAACGGATGGCATCATCTTTGCCCTGTGTTTTCATTTTAAATGCTAGCGCAAAACCTGAAACCGTAAGTCTCGACAGTTCGCTCTCGGTTACATTCGAAGGCTCTGAAAAGCTAATCCGGGTACTTTCGAAGGCTTTTTCAGCGCCCTTCATTTGACTGAAACCCACCTCTCCGGTTAGATTTCCTTCAGGACCAAACTCATGGCCGAGAAAGGCATTGATATTAATTCCAGCTCCAAAACTACCCTCTTTCACAGTGAAGGTTGAGGCAGTTCGGGTAATACTTTGGGTGTAACCAATAGGAGTGCTGCCAAAGTTGAGGCCATAGCCAAAGTCAATGGTAACGTAGGTTTTAGATTGTGAAAAAGCCTCTTCAACATTCAAAAACGATAAGATAACAAGTACAAGAATTGTGTAAATGGTTTTCATTTTGACAAAGAATGGTTACTCAATGGTAAGCAAACTCATCATTCAATTCAAGTAAACAGCTAATGAATTATTCAAATTGGTACAAAAGGACTAGCTCAAAAAGCAACTATTGACTCTGATTCAAGCCATTATGAAGGATATTGTGTAGTTAGGTGCACCAGAAATTGACCTACGTGCTCTAAAACCTTGCACCTAAGATTTTCAAAAACTTTTGCATAGATTCTCTTATTCCCTAACCTTATGCAATGGTGGCGCACAGCCCCAACTCCCGCCAAAACGGGAAAGGCTCTTTCCAAAGGAGTAGAAGCAAACGAAAAGCATTCAATATCAGCAATATATTAAATTTTATTTTGTTTGCCGTCATATTCATTGTGCTCTAAATGGGATCTGCTGAAAAAGTAGTAAATAATTGAATTTCAGCTGTATATAGTAGTGTTTTACCACTAAAGTGCACAAGAAATTGAATAGGGTACTTAAAATCCTTGCATTTGCAATTTTCAAAATCTACCGCTGTTGCTTTGTGTTTGTTTTTTTTGACCTCATGCACCTGAGGCACACACAACCCCAACCTCCCGCCAGAAACGGGACAGGTTCTCTCCCAAGGAGAGGGGGCAAGTCATTCAGGCTGAATATCAACATTTTAGTTAAACTGAGGCTACACTCTGAATTATTCAGTAGACCCTAAATAGGGGCTACTGAATAAGTAAGCAACTAATAGACAAAATCATAAAGCATTGATAATCAAAGCTCCCTCTCTTTTGGAGAGGGTTGGGGTGAGGTCAAAATGCAGGTTTAAAGCCTATTCTTTAAAATTTTAAAATTGGGACTGCGAGGGTTTTTATCTATTTCAACAAGCAATGGGCGTTACAAGCAATGGGCTTCACCCATTGGTTTGCATATATCGCCCTTTCAGGGCTTTCCTAGCCCTGAAAGGGCGATATACCATTGCACAGGGTGGAGCCCTGTGCATCAATGGATGAAACAAAACAAGCACAGGGTGGAGTATATTTTCTAGTACATATTTCTCCTTTGCAGGGCTAGGGAGTGGGAGTTATTCATTTAAAAAATGGGCTTCACCCATTGGTTTGCATATATCGCCCTTTCAGGGCTTTCCTAGCCCTGAAAGGGTGATATACTATTGCACAGGGTGGAGCCCTGTGCATTTTCTAGCACATATTTCTCCTTTTAAGGGCTGGGGAGTGGGAGTTATTCTTTTAAAAAAATGGGCTTAACACATCAGTTTGCATATATCGCCCTTTCAGGGCTTTCCTAGCCCTGAAAGGGCGATATACCATTGCACAGGGTGGAGCCCTATGCATCAATGGATGAAACAAAACAAGCACAGGGTGGGGCTCATTTTCTAGTACATATTTCTCCTTTCCAGGGCTGGGGAGTGGGAGTTATTCTTTTACAAGCAATGGGCTTTACCCATTGCTTATTATATATCGCCCTTTCAGGGCTTTCCTAGCCCTGAAAGGGCGATATACCTTTGCACAGGGTGGAGCCCTATGCATCAATGGATGAAACAAAACAAGCACAGGGTGGAGCATATTTTCTAGTACATATTTCTCCTTTGCAGGGCTGGGGAGCATCCTACCTCACCACACTCAGCACCCCTTTCCAAACCTTCCCTTCCACTGTTAACACAAAGAAATACGTGCCTGCTTCCTCAGTTTGCCAGTTGTTTTGGTAGTTATTAGTCCTTAAAACTTCCTTTCCCCAGCGGTTGAAGAGTTGTAAGGCTGAGTTGGGATAAAAACTCAGATTTTTGATTTCAAACACATCGTTTTGGTTGTCGCCGTTGGGGGTTATCACGTTCGGGATAAACAGCGTCCGGTCGTAGTCCAGGGTTTTGGTT
>JBBRCC010000093.1:0-16823 GCA_038205175.1 Cytophagales bacterium
CTGGATGAATTCTTCTATAGATTTAACAGAAGAAATAGCAGAAATACTATTTTTGATGGCCTGATTATCAGAATGATGGAACACCAACCATTTAGCATTCAGGCATTTAGAAAAGGGCGGAAGCTATGCGCCTGATTCATAAAGGTGATTCAGTGAACCTGAGGGTGATGGAAATTGTAAACGAATGGCAAGAATAGTAAGCAAAGAATTGAGGTGAGAAGGATAGAAAACTTTCAAATGACCCGCAAATCTACTTGGTGTAATTTATTCTGAGATTGAACTTGATTCAGTCTTTGATTTAAATTTTGTTTAACCAACTTACAAGTAGTTTGAGGCTGCTTTTTCTTAATCCTTAAAAAAGTATATTGAAAATCAATGAGTTAAAATTTAATCTGTAAAAATATTAGAATTCAATAGAGCAAAACCCAAAAATTACCACCTTGTGTTTAGATGTAAATCTCGTTCGCATTAATTGGTGGGGTATTCACAATAACTCTGGTTCTTTCATCACATCTGTTTAATTAACGTTAAACAAAAAGTTGAAGAATTACCACCCTTTTTGTGCCAGTCAAAAATTTTACGTTCATGAAAAATTCACTATTGTTTGTTTGTTTACTGCTGTTCGCCCAAGGTCTAATAGCTCAGATTAAAATTGCACCTCATGAAATAGATCTTGTAGCACAGTCGGACTGGAAAGGATCGTACACCTACCTGGATTTTCCTACGGGCAAGAAGAAAACTATACCGGCTGAACTCAAAGCAGAGAAGCTTAATGATAGATCTATAGAAATGAATTTTATATTTCCTTACGAAACGAGGAACAATAAATATTCTGATAAGCTTAAAATCGGAAAGGATCTTGGCTCTATAGAAGGTAATCCTATTGTGCTTAAAGATCTGACAGACGATGGTCAGATTAGAATTGTGACCCTTTCTAAGGAAAAGTATTTTGGACAAAATGCCGAAATATACTACAGCTATATTCTAGGTCCTAATAAGTTGCAGATCAGAAAGGAAGTTCAATTTGAAGGTAAAACGGAATTGCTCTTGGCAGAAGGATACGAATTCCTGAGAAACCAATATTGAGAAAGCCAAAAAACTTAGCACACAAGGGCAACTTTAAAAGTTGCCTTTTTTTTGCCAAAATCTTTTGAGATTCTGTTCTTTTCAAAGAAAATGAGGATAGGAATGCGTGAGACTTGTTTTTCTTTAGATTTCAGTATGCATATCATTCTTTGCCCTTTTTTAGTTGTTCGTGATATATACGTAATTTAATGATGCTATTTTTTGCTTTTATTAAATGAGTTTCATCCTGGATTATTGCAGCTTTTCTACTGTCATAAACCAAGAATAAATTTGGCTGATTCCTGGTAATTTGCATATAGAGAAAGACAAAACCCCGCATATAGTATACGTAATGAAGCTTAATTATTGGGATGGGAAATTGGCAGATTATCGCAGACAATAGTTTTGCAAAATCTGAACAAACGATGTAAGAAAAAGAGTTGTAAATATCGGCAGGTATAAAAATACTTAAATAGTAAAATGTTTAACGAATTTTAGACACTAATTCTGAAATAATTAAAAAGAGACCGATAGTATTTTGAAACACAGCCAAGTGGTCTCACTGTAATTTTTGGTACGAATTCAATGCCAAAAGCAACATCAGCCCTCAGAAAAGTTGAATTATTTACACAGACAATATCGACTTAGAAAAAAATTATTAATCTTAATATGCTGAATAACAATATATTGATAATTATATTTTCCTTTTTAGACCGTAAACCAAAGTCATTACTTACATGCCTATCATCTTGGTCTGTTTTCTTATTGACTTGGTTCATTCAGCCCTCACCTTTGCATCGTCCAGAATGAGAAAGCAGAACAAATCGTTTAATTCTTGTTTGACAAAAATTGATTACCCAAACAAAAAATCTTTAACATCTCAACGCTTTTAAACTTTTTGCCTTTGACCGAAAACCTAATGGTCATGTAATTTCTCGAACTTTTTTTAACAAATACAAACCGCCCCGCAGGGCTAAATTTCAAATTCAACAGCTATGAAAAAGCATTTTATCAACCTCCTATTCGTACTTGGACTAAGTACCACTCCTGTTCTACTGAGCGCAAATCCAGGACTCACATCTGAGGGCCACAAAGCCAGCTTTGCCTCCAAAATCGCCGAGCTTGCCAAACTTGGAAGTTATGAGAAAGAGATAGATATCTCAAACAGACTAAATAATGGCAAGCTAATTCCTTCGATGGAAATGGAGCGGTCTGCAGAAGCATTTTTTGATGCTTTAACTCCTATGGGTCCTACACGCATTGCCGCAGCCACCGAGGATAGAAATAATACGGTTGTCATAAATTCTATTAAGGATTTTCCAGCAGCCTTTCAGGGTGTGATCAAGCTTGCTTCAGACAAGATGTATATTGTTTCGGGCATGGTAAATATCGGCACTAATGCAATTGATCTGAATGGTGCCGGCCTAAAAGGTTACGACCCAGGTAAAGACTTTGTTGTCTCGGCCGTGAATGGGGCTATACTTAGAAGTCGTGACAAAGATGTGTACTTAGAATCGATAGGAGTAATCAACGCTAGTTCTGAAACGAAAGCCTACGATCTGGTAGATGTGACCGGCAATAAATTTATCAATTTATTTCAAGGTTGCTCTGTGCTCGATGCGCCAAATATCCAAAGTCTAGGTATAGGAAACCTCACCGGTTTTAACACCCTTTGTATGATTGAAAATTATTGGAAAAGCCGTGATGGATTGAAAGTAGGCGGGAATATGGAAAAATTTACTTCTACACTTAACTATTTCACTGGCGTTGCAAACGGTGGTGCTGCCATTGAGTTTTTGCCAACAGCCAACATAAAGGATATTATTGTACAGTCTTGTTATTTCGTATATGCAGGAAATGCTGGAATCCGTTGGAACAAAGGTGCTACAGTAGATCAGGGAAGATTGACTCTTAACTTATTCAGAGGTGTTGAAACAAAACTTGATGGTTTCAACTCTTTCACACCAGGATGGGAAATGCGTGATAACGGCGAGGGAATTCCTGATTCGAGAGCAAACGGCTATTTGTATATGGTTGATAATACAGCACCTACAGGTTTTAAAGGGATAACATTGTATGGTAAAGTGAGCGGCAAAACCATTACTGTAAAATCCGATAAATTCACTGTTGATCAATCCAACAAATTTGTTTTCATGGGCAAAAGATCCACCGCATTGAATGTAACAGCAATTGTGAGCGCATCTGCACCTGACGAAAATGGAAGCTACTCAATTGCCATTCTGAAAAACGGAAAAGAAACTATTGCACCAGGATCAACTATTTCAGGAGTGCAAAAGGGCAGGGGTTTTCAACTGTACCTCACCACCCAAGTCGACATGATCTCTGGCGACTACCTTGAAGTCGTGTTGAAAAATAACTTTCAGACCACGCCGGTAATCGTATCTGATCTGCAATTCAAAGTGAACGAATAAGCGCAATCACTACCTTGACCTCCAGAATTCATAGTTCCCGGATTTTCTAACTTCAGCCGGGAACTATTTTCTTTACCTGCTTTGCATTCCTATTTGCCATTTAATTGGCCTGCTTTTACCCACTTGGCAAAAGCACGATTTTCACCCACTTTTTCTGTAGTTTATTTGAAAACATTTTTTCGAAATCCATCATGGCTATTGTTTATTCTGCATACTCTGCCACCCGGCTATTACTCATCGTTTTGGGCCTCGGTCTCTTAGTTATTTACAATTTGGTAAGTATTCCTTATGAGGCGCAAGCCATTTTTTTTATTTCCTCAGTGCTTATCGCTGGTATTCCTCATGGTTCTCTTGATCATGCCATCCACCTAAAGTCCAACAAGCTTGAGGGTAAAAAAATCTCCAAGTGGGGCTTCCTGAGCTATTACTACCGATTTTTGGTACTTTATGGAATTGTTTGGCTGCTCGATGTTGACACTGCCATCATTGTTTTCTTGTTGATTTCGTCGTTTCATTTTGGCGAAATAGATTGGATTTGGCTTAAAGGAAAAAACAGGCGGCTTCTTTTATGCATTTCCACAATTTACGGGTTTATGTTGCTTTCGAATCTCTTCTTGTTTCACTATGCCGAGATTAGACCAATCATGAGCGGCTTTTCGGGTTTGAGTGTTTTTAAACTCACTGTATTTGAAATCCTTTATCCAGTACGTTGGACATATTTAATCATATCTTCTTCTTTAGTATTTTCCAGCATCCTGGTTTACCAGGTCATTAACAAGCACAGTTGGATAAAAATGTTTTTCGCCCTGCTTCAAATCGTGGTGCTGACCCTCATTGTTACTCAACTTCCGGTTTTTCTGGGTTTCGGGTTCTATTTCAGTTGCTGGCACTCATTGCTCACTTTTCAGTCGCTCAAAAATTACCTGTTGGAAAAGAAGGACAACTGGTTCACCCTCATACGGCTTGGATTCTTAAATACATTTGCCGCTACAATTTCGATCGGCGTTATTTTGATGTTTTGCCTTGATGGGATCCAAATGGAAAAAATGGTTGCATTGTCGCTCATAGGTATAGCCGTACTTACTGCTCCTCATATGTTGGTGATATCGCAAATGCTAAAATTTCAATTCAGTACCAGCAAGTTTCAATAATGCTATAACTGGATTTTTGAACCTATTATAAACCTATTTGTGTATTTTACGAATCAAGACAGTTTTAATTTTTTGAAATTATGAAAAAATCCCTCAAATTAAATGTGCCTTCCTTAAGTCTGCTAAACCAAGGAGAATCGAGATTTAAAGAGCTTTCTCGTTATGATATCCTCGACACACCAAGAGAGCAGGAGTTTGATGATATAGCAACCCTCGCTTCTCAAATTTGCGACACGCCTATTTCGTTGGTTACCTTGTTGGCCAAAGATAGGCAGTGGTTCAAAGCTAATATTGGCCTTACAAAATGGAGCGAGACAAGCTTGGAGGTTTCCTTTTGTAAACATGCAATTGAAAACCCGGAACAAGTTTATATTGTATCTGATGCCAGAACAGACAAGCGTTTCTATCAGAATGACCTGGTTACCAATGAGCCTCATATTGTGTTTTATGCAGGAGCCCCAATAATTTCACCAGAAGGGGTGCCTTTAGGCTCTTTATGTGTAATTGACCATAAGCCAAGAGAACTTTCTGACATTCAAATTAAGTCATTGAGATTATTAAGTAAGCAATTGACTAAACTGCTGGAGCTAAAGTTGGCGCTAAAACAAGAAAGAATATTCAGAGACTGGGAAACAGATAAAGCCCATTTCTACGAGCAAGCCAAAAGGCAAGGCAAAATAGGTGGATGGGAAATAGATATTGAAAGTAGTACAGTGTATTGGACGTCTATAATCAAAGAAATATTGGAAGTTGATCAATCGTTTTCGCCTGATATTGAATCATTTAGAAAGTTTTTTTGTTCTGGTGCAGGCTATAATAATTTTCTTAAAAGCAGTGCAGATTTGATGGCTCACGGACGAATGTATGACATTGAAGTAGAGGTAGTTACTGCCAAAGGAAACCCTAAATGGATTAGAATCATAGGTGACCGCATGGAGTACCAACCCAATGTTTTCAAGTATTTCGGCTCTTTTCAAGATGTTACAGACCATGTAACTTTGCGAAACAAACTCATTGAAAGCGAAAGGTATCAATCGGAGCAAGCAACCTTTTACAAGACATTGGTAGAAAATCAGTCATTTTTCATTGTCATTACTGATTTGCAAGGAAATACAACCTTTTTAAATCAATACTATGCTGATTTCTTTGAACTAGATCATGAAAAGGAAATTGGGCAAACTTCTACATTAAATATTCACCCTGATGACATATTTCTATGTATTGAGGCAGGTACAAAATGCTTAAATGAGCCTAGTCAAATTTGCTTTTTAAACATCAGAAAATTGGTTAATGAAATAATTGTCCACACTAGTTGGAGTTTTAAAGCAGTGGTAGATCAAGAAGGTAAACCAACAGCTGTACTTTCAATAGGGCATGATGTCACAATACTTGTAGATAAACAGGAGATGCTTCAATCTCTGGTTGATGTGACTGCCGAGCAAAATATACGCCTTCGAAATTTTACTTATATAGTTTCCCACAACATCAGATCACATGTGGCAAACATGCTGAGCCTTACTACTTTGATTGATACGAGTCCAAAAGATGATTCAAATGATTATTATTCCTTGCTGAAGCACTCTATATCTAATTTGGAAGAAACCATTCACCATGTCAACAACATTTTAAGCATCCAGACAAACACAAATTTTAAAAAGGAAAAAGTGAACTTATTGGCTGAAACTAAAAGGGTAGTATCTGGTATCTCAGAATTGATAAAACAAGCAGGCGCCAACATTGAATACGACTCCAAAGTGGCCATAACCATCGATAGTAATTTGGCCTATTTCGACAGCATTGTGTTAAACTTAGTAACCAACGCAGTCAAATACCGAAACCCAGAAGTGCCATTGCTGATAAATATAGAAATATCAAAAAATGAGAATCAAGTACTATTTTCCGTTCGAGACAATGGCTTGGGAATGGACTTAAAAAAGACAGGCCACAAGCTATTTGGCATGTATAAAACCTTCCATAAAAACAAAGATGCGAAAGGCTTGGGCTTGTTTATTACAAAAGCACATGTAGAAGCACTTGGAGGAACAATAGAAGTAGCTAGCGAGCCTTTGGTTGGTACAATATTTACCCTAAAATTTAATGAAAAAGATTGATTTTGTGTTCTTAGTGGACGACGATGCCATAGTCCAATTCTCAGTAAGGCGCCTTCTGGAAAAATCAGGTAAGGTAAATTCAGTGGCGGTATTTAGCAACGGTGAAGAGGCGTTAATGGAATTGAATCACTTGCAAAGCAATAAAGCTAATCTGCCTGAATTGATTTTCCTTGACTTGAATATGCCTGTTATGGACGGATGGGAGTTTCTGGAGAATATTAAAAGCAATTCCGCCTGCTCAAAAATACCTGTGGTTATACTATCTTCATCAATTGATCCAGAAGATAAGCAAAAAGCCAATTTATTTGACTTAACAACTTTCATTGGAAAGCCGTTGTCCATTAGTCAAATAGACTCAATTGTTTTGGAATTATCCTCATCTATCGAATAATCTTACAAAAATAGGTGGGAGTGTGAAAACAGCAAAAAAAATGGCAAACCAATATCTCACCGCTACGACCACTTACCTTTGCTGCCTTCCGGCCCTGGAGGATTCAGCAGGAGCTGGTAGTACCAGTTTGCCGTTGCAAATGTAGGTGCAAAAAATGAGAATCTAGCAGAATGCAGTTAAAAAGAATTTACTTCCAGTTTCAGAGATCGATGCACACTTTCTTCAAGTGAAATAAAAGTCTCGGTGCGGGAAATACCCTGCACATTCTGAATTTTATCGTGCAACACACTTCTTAAGTGATTGGTATCCTTGCAAATTATTTGCGCAAAAATACTGTAGTTGCCTGTAGTGTAGTGCACATTTACAATTTCAGGTATGAGGCTCAACTCTTTGGCCACTTCGTGATACATGGAACTCTTCTCCAGATAAATTCCCAGAAAAGCAATGATGTCATAGCCTAGTTTTGAATAATCAATTTTGATTTGAGAACCGGTAACAATGCCCAGCTCAGTCATTTTCTTCATCCTCACATGCACTGTGCCTCCCGAAACATATACCCTTTTGGCAATTTCGGTGTAGGCGAGGTTCGCATCTTCCATCAATAGTGACAGAATTTTGAGATCGATATTGTCAATTTCTAAATGATGATTCATTTTGGCCTTACTCAATTTTGATATTTGCAAAAATAATGGGTCATTTTTGAAAATCAACTAAAAATAAAGAAATTTTCATGTAAAATTTTCAAATTAAGATTCCACCCTTTACCTTTGTCACAACAAATGGGGATCAAGCGTGGTCTTCAGCATACTGTAAGGTGATGAAACCGGTAGCCATGCCCTCCTGTCTCGAGGGTGGGGATAAAGGATAAAAATTTGGCTTAGGCCACTTTCTAACTGCCCTGTGGAGGTTCGAATCCTTCTCTTACAGCATTTAAGATTTGGTTAATTTGGTGTATTAATAGGTAGTTTAAACAGTCTTGTTGATTTTCGGCAGGACTGTTTTTTTTGCCCTCTTTTAAGCGCACCATTCATTGTGCTTATCGCATATAAAGGAGATTATGTTTTAACCTTTGTCTTCACCAACTTTCCATATTTTCTGGCAACAGGAACGGTTTCTTCAAAACCTTCAAAGTGCAATTTATACCCCTGAGCATTGCCAGTAACCTGAAAAATCGACCAAGAATTGACAATATATGAGCGATGACACCTCACAAAAGGCGGATTTGGCAACAATGTTTCAAGTCTGCTCAATGTGCTTCGTAACAGGTGTTTTTCGATATTCCCATCTTGGAGGTAAAAGGCTGTTACATAATTGTCCTCCGATTCCATGAAAAGTAGCTTTCTGCTTTCTACTGCCAATATATCTTTGCCGTTTTCTGAGTGTAAGTGAAGCAAAGCCGGTTCCGAACTTTCATGTTCTGGAATGAACAGTTCTGCAGGCCCGGAATATCGTTTTAGGTTGGAACTATATTTTAGCACAACAGAAAACACAACTGGAAAAAATCCGATAGTGAACGTATAAATCAAAAAAGTTGGCAAAATTCCCCAAAAGTATAATCGAGGAAAAATAAGATAAGTGTACACTGCATTGGCTAATGCAATAAGCAATATCGTGCCAAAAGTGAACATAACTTGTCGGCCAACAGTCCAACGCTTTTCTTGAAACCAAACAGGATAAATTTGAGGGGCTAAAAATTGCGTTGTCTGGGTAACAATAAAAGTAACTGCTCCAAAACCCGTCAAAAACCAATATTTATTCGGAATTTCAAATGTGCCGATGCCAAAAGGTTGAAACACAACCAGAAAAATACTTACAAATGCGCCAATAGCCAGGTTGTAAATGAATTCTCTATTTGTTCTTTCAGGAGCTGGATATGGCTCATTTAAAACAGAAATAAATTGCATAAGCTTCAGTTTATGAAGGTAGCTTGTCCAATTCTTCTGAAACAAAGGCCATCAATTCAGCTATGTATGCTTCTGAAAAGTCGAACCGAATATCGGCTGAAGCGTAAATTTCATTTACAGGAGCCGTGTACCCTAATGCAAGTGCTTTAAAATATGCCTGCATCGCTTTTTCAGGATTTGTTTTGTAGTTTTTCCAAACAGCAATAGCGCCCAATTGGGCAAAGCCATATTCTATATAGTAAAATGGCACCTCAAACAAGTGAAGTTGCTTTTGCCAGGCATTGGCTTTAAATACTTCAAGTCCGGTGAAATCTACCTCATTTGAGCTAAACTGACTAGAAATGCTAAGCCAGGCTTCCGTTCGCCCGGCTTGTGTGTGGGCAGGATTTTCATAAATCCAATGCTGAAATTTATCAATGGTTGCCACCCATGGAAGTGTGTCTATGATTTGCTGTAAATGCTCACGTTTGGCTCTGATTAAGTCTTCAGGATTGGCGAAAAACTCATCCCAGGCATCCATAGTGATTAGTTCCATACTCATACTTGCCAATTCGGCCACTTCTGAAGGTGTGTGCTTAAACGCATTTAACTTTTGAGGTGCCACCAAAACAGCGTGCACAGCATGTCCGCCTTCATGTAGCAAAGTCACCATGTCTCGCAAGGTAGATGTGGCGTTCATAAAAATAAATGGCACATTGGTTTCATCGAGAGGGTAATTGTAGCCGCCAGGTGCCTTTCCAATTTTAGACTCCAGGTCTAAGTGACCCATATTGTCCATTTTTTCAAGGCAATCTGCCAAAAACGGGTGTGTACGCTTAAAGCATCGAATGGTTTTTTCAAGCAAATCTTTTCCGTTTTCGAATGGTTTCAGGGGTGATCTTCCTTTTTCATCCACTGCCAAATCCCATGGTCTCAACTCAGCTAAACCCAGGTTTTCTTTCCGCTCCCTCACCATTTTTTTGAGAAGTGGAACAGTTGTTTTTTCAACCGATTTGTGAAACTCAAAGCAATCGGCTGGTCCGAACTCAAATCGACCCATGGCTTTAAACATGTAATCTCTGAAATTTTTGAAGCCTGCATTCAGTGCTACTTGATGCCGAAGATTTATCAGCTTGTCGAATAAATCATCAAGCTTATGTTTGTCTTGAAGTCGGCGGTTTTGAATGAGTTCATATACTTGTTTCCTGATTTCCCGGTCAGTGGATTGCAGCAAAACTGCTGCTTTTTGCAAGGTTTGTTCTTCACCGGCAACCGTTACTGTCATAGCGCCGGTAGTAGCGCCATATTGTTGCTGTTCAGACTGTATTTCAGAAAACAAGGGAATGTTTTCTTCTCTGAAAATCTCCACCTCTTTTTTCAAACTTCTGAGATAAACAAAAAACTCCTCCCCTTTTAGGTCATCTGCAAAACCCGACTCCAACACTTTTTTGTCAAATGAATTGTTGAATGGAGCCACTTGAGGTTCAATTTCTTGCACAAAGGATTGAAATGCCTCAGTATGGGCAGGAATTGACGTGTCGCATGTCATGCGGATGTAGCGCCAAGCCATATCTTCTTCCAGCACACCTTCCAATTCCGATCTTTTGATCAAAAATTGTTCAAGATCTGTTGGGCTTTCGATGGATAAATTTTCCAATTGAACGAGCCAAGGTTTTAGTTCATCCCAGGTCGTGATGTTGAAATCGGAAGGTATAAATTTCCTTTTGTGCGAAAGTGATTCAGTTTGCATGTGTTATGAAATAAACCAGTAAACAAGGCAAGAAAAGATGATGATAAAATAGATGACATGCGCCAGGTTTCGTTGGATAGATGCTGTTTGGAACGAATTGATGATTCGCCCGCCTATTCTGGAAAACATAGCGATGAGCAACACAAAGTTGTCTACAAATTTTACATCGATGAAGGCTATTAAGTGGCCTAAAATTACTATAGATTTTCCACCTGACCGCCAAAACCTATCGACCCAATTTTGATCGAAATGTGCGATTTGCCGAGGCAAAACCACAAAACCATATCTAAAAGCATGTAGCCAGAAATCATGAATGTAAAATGAAGAACTTGCCCATGAAGGTGTTTGAGCTTGCTGAAATATAGATTTTGAGCGTTTTTCTTGTGTATAATAAGCGAAAAAAAAGGCAGAAATTGATAATAAAACTGCCAACCAGGGAAGCCAGAAAGGTGCAGCGATGGTTTTTAAAACCGGCGCTCCAATAGGAAAAAATAAAATGGAGTCAGCATAAATTCCATATTGAGCCCAGCCCAAAGGAAGCAAAGTAAGTATAGCTAAAAGAGCAACCGGCAACCATTGAAATTTTGTTGGTGGTTTGTTGTTTTCTAATCCAGATTTGCCATAAACCCAGAAAAAATACTTGCCCATATAAAGTGCTGTGAAGCCACCAGACGATACTAGTGCAACAACAAGCCAGGGTTGATTTGCCCAGCCTGCAGCAAATATGGCCTCTTTCGACAAAAAGCCAAGGCTGAGCGGCAAGCCGGTTAATGAAGCCAAAAGCAGTATGAAGGCATATTTTTCTTTTGTAGAACTTTGTCCTGCTAATAAAGCAAGATGTTGACCATTTGCTGCATTGTGCTGAATGGAATTGCCCGCCGAAAGGAATAAACCAGCCTTGAAAAGCGCATGCGTAAACAAGTGAAGAAAAGCCAGGTACGGGGCATGAAAACCAATTGCAGCAAACATAAAGCCTATTTGAGCTACTGTGCTCCAGGCCAACATTCGCTTGGCATCCCATTGAAAATAGGCTAAAACAGAAGCAAGTAAAGCGCTGCCAACACCCACATAAGCAACCATATCAAGCACTTCGTTGGGCAGCAAAGGATACACCCGAATCAGTAAAAAAACACCCGCCACCACCATGGTAGCTGCATGCAACAAAGCAGAAACCGGAGTAGGTCCTTCCATGGCATCTGGCAGCCAAAACTGAAAAGGAAACTGCGCCGATTTTACCATGGCCGCTAAAAGCAAGCAAAAAGGAATCCACTCAGCAGAGGCCGGCCAAATCGTTAAGGTTTGCTCATCTCCGGCAAAAAATAGATTCTTTTGCACAACCCATGTGCCCAAAAGTCCAACCAATAAAAATGCGTCGCCAAGCTTGTTGAGCAAAATGGCTTGGGTGCTTGCATAAGCAGCTGATTCCTTCTCATAATAATACCCAATGAGCAAATAACTGGCCAAGCCGACCAAATTCCAGCCGATAGCAAACAAGAGTAATTCAGCTGAAAACACAAGTAATAACATAGCAGAAGTAAACAAGCCCATGCAAGAGAAATAACGGGTGAGCGACTTCTTGAAATGAAAATAATCTACAGAATATACCTGAACAAGACCTGAAATGAAAGTAACAATGGCCGCCATGCTCACCGATAGCAAATCAGTTTTTATCCCTACCTGAAAAGATTTGTTGCCCGGCAATGCAAGCCATGTAGTAGCAAGCTGAAATGAAGATCCATCAGCAACAAAAAACCATAAATATGCTGTAAAAATAAATGAAAGCCAAACCGGAAAAGATGCTAATCGCTTGTCTGCCAACGATGCAAGACCTCCAGCGAGGGGCAAGCTAATAGCCAACAGGGTAAACAATAGAATCATGGGCGAAAGGGGCGCATCAAAGTTGCAAACTTATAGTACAAAACGAAAAAATGGTCAATATAACCTCGAAAATACATACAGGTTTAAAAGGTAGTGATTCAGCTTTAGCATCAGCCCGGTTCTTATTTTATTAGCCTTCTTCTTTACTTTGTGCTCATGTTGAAAAAGTTGCACTTCATCTCTTTACTGATTTTTTGTCTTTTTTCTGTCGGCTCAAAAGCCCAATCCCTTCGGGAGTTTGAATACATCGATGCGAAAGGTAGAACCCAAATGGCAGGGCTTGTTTCCTTGGATCATTTGAAAGCAGAACCATATTCAAAATGGTTTCAAAAAGGGTATATCGAGTATTTTGTAGATGATAAAAAAGCGAAAAAACTAGGCAAATACTTGAAAGACATGGATATACAGGTTTTTATGGGTACTTGGTGCGGCGACAGTAAACGAGAAATTCCCAGATTGGTAAGGGTGCTCGAAGTGGCCCGGATTGATCCTGCAAGAGTCAATTATGTATGTGTGTATTCCGAACCTGAACGCCGAAACATCTCGCCAACCCAGGAACAAAAGGGAAGAAACATCCATCATGTGCCCACCATTATTCTCTCCAAAAATGGAAAAGAAGTTGGCAGGGTTGTAGAGCGTCCGCTAATTAGTTTGGAGGAAGACTTGCTCTACATTGTCTCAGGCGAAGACTATCCGACAAAATATCCTGCGGCAGAAGCACTGACTGACTTGTTGACTAAGCCAATGCCTGTTTTCAGCGACTCTTTAGCTTGGGCTAAACTAGTTTCGAAAATTGATAGTTTGGAGCCAAGATCACCGTCAGAGCTCAATGCCTTGGCCAGGATGTTTGAAAATCAAAGTCAGTTTGAACAAGAATCGTACACGTTGAAATTGAACAGTTTGCTGTATCCTGGTTTTTTGGCAATAAAAGAGAAACTGGCCATAGCGCTGAAAAATGCAGGAAATGTAGCTGAAGCCAAACTTGTGGATGAGGGACTGCTTAAGGAAGCTGAAGAATTGGCCAATAAGGCCAAAGAAAGGTTGAAACCGGAGTGAAATTGGCAGCAATAGCAAGCACTACCAACCGGTAGCCAACACATCGGCAATGTGCAAACACTTGATGTTGATGTTGTTTTTATCGATGTAGCTTTCCAGGTGCAGCAAGCAGCTGGTGTCGGTGCTGATGATATATTGAGCCCCGGTACTCACTGCATGTTGAACTTTTTGCTCAGCCATACCTACCGAAATGGCATCGAATTTTATAGCAAAAGTGCCGCCAAATCCGCAGCAGGTTTCATTGTCGGGCACAGTTACCAAATCAAGGCCTTCCACATGGCTTAGAAGTTTTCTGGGTCCTTCAAAAATTTTACATTCCCTCAAAGCAGAACATGCATCGTGATATGCAGCTTTGCCCTCAAGTTTTGCGCCTTCTATGTGTTCAATGCCCAAAACATTGGTGAGAAACTCTGTGAATTCATACATCTTTTCCTTCACTTGGGTAAACTGCCTACTTTTCAAACTTTTCTCAAAAAAGGCATTGTAGCCATTGCGCACCATACCTACACAAGAGGCGGAAGGACTCACGATGTATTTTGACTGTGAACTAAAATCATCCAGAAATTTCTCTGCCACTTCTGTTGCTTCTTTAAAATAACCGGCGTTGTAGGCAGGTTGTCCACAGCATGTTTGCGCAGCATTATATCTCACATCGCAACCCACCTTTTCTAATACTTTCACCATGTTAAAGCCAGTTTCAGGATACATTTGGTCCATAAAACAGGGAATGAAAATATCGACAGTAGTTTTAGTCATGTGAGTTTGTGTGTGCCTTGAAATTGAAAGGGCAAAAGTACAATTGAATTGCCGAATGGTAAAAGCTAATAATTTCCACTGGCTCCAGCTCCTCCAAAATCGCCACCACCTAATTCTACATTATTTTGTGCAGCAGGTGCAGAAATTGCTGGTTTGCTGGCTTCAGCTACGATTTGTGACAAAATAATCTCTAAATCGCCAACATCCGTTTTTCTGAATCCAAATCGGGTCAATTGTCCTTTTTCAATCGCCTTTATGGTGAAATATGCTCCAAGGCCAAAAAATGCACCACCTAAAACCAATTGGAATTCTATGGCAACAAAGGCAGCATTTAAAATTGACCACAAAGCAATGAGCAAACCAAGAATGCCAATTCTTACAAGCTCCACATCGGCTTTTTTCCAGCCAACAAGCAGGTAGCCAACAGTTAGGCATAGAAAAATAACGGTAAAAACACCATAAAGCGGAAAAGGAGTAGTTTGCTCCATCAACAATTTCCAAAGCAGATCTGCCACATTGGGTTGAAAATTAAGCAAGGCCAAAAGCAAACTCAACTGCCGGATAAAGGAGAAAAGAGGCTGGTAAAAATACCAGGATTTTGAACGCATTCTTGTGAAAAAACCATACGTAAAAGCTGAAAGTGTGAAGCCAACGAAGGGCAAAGACATCTTATCTATTTTGAAATAATCGACAAACCAAACAATCAATAATAGGGCAATGCAGTAGGCCGCAAATCCAAAAACTCTTTGGATGTAGAAAACAGAAAAGGTGACTGCAATACCTATACCGCCAAGTATTGCCCACAATGACCACATGTTGATATGCGCAAGTTCCAACAGTGCCCACCATGCTATGGCCGCAGAAGCCAGGGCTTGAAAGGCCAACGCATCGTCTACGCCCGATTCAATGTGTTTTTGACGTATTGCAAATATTCGCCCAAGGAAAACACAAAAAAACATGGCAGCCAATGATAAAAATAAAGTACCTGCCTTGCCCAGCCATTCTGCGAGTGCTATGATTGGTATAGCTATGATTCCGCTTCCAACACTTAATGCGAAAAATGATGCAATCATGAGCAATACCCTTATGTAGAAAACAGGTTTATATACACTGATTTTAAGTTTTTGAATAGAGAATGCCACCTGTTCTTCTTTTCTTTCTGGGTAGTAGGTGTTCAATTCCTCCAGCAGTTTTGCTTTATAAAGCAAGGATTTGGGATAGGCGCAAAAGGGAAATCCAAGTTTCATAGTTTTAGGTATTTTTTGTAATGAATAATGAAATAGGCAGTTAGCACAATAGCCCCCAATACAAAATACAACCCCAGAACCATCACTAGTTCAGAAAGCAGACTTATCCTGGTTAATCCGCCACCCACTGTTAAAACCAAACCTATTAGCGTCAAGCAGTATAAAGGCACACTTTTTAGCTGTTGGCTGTATTTGAAAAAGGCTGCCAGTGCCAACGTGGCAAACAACAGAAACAGCAAGCTTACAGGTTCTTCCAATTCGAATAAAAAGAGAAAATTGCTCACAATAATGAGCCAACCTGCCAGGTTTGCATACACATTTTCAAAATGGGGTTTTATCTGTTTGCTGGCAAGAAACCAACCCACTGCTGCAAATGATAAACCAAGGAAAAAACCTGTAGTCCAGATGGTGGTGTTCATCCATTGTGCATCAGTTAAAATTTGCCACCTGAACAAAGAAAAGCCAAAAGCTGCTGCAATGCCGGTGAGTCCTAAACTCAAAGTCCGTTCATCGTCGAAACGGTATGCAATGGCCAAACCTGTTAGGCCGAGCAACAAGGAAGTCCAGGTATAGTTGTTTCCTAAAAGCTGAAATTGATAGGCCACATAGCTGACGCCTGCAGCAAATAGCAAGAATGAAAACAACAAAACAAAAGGCGCAGTGTGGCTTGGTGAAATTTGCCTCTCGGTGGAGAAGGACGGGTATTTAGACAAGCAAAATCGATAGCCCCATGCAGAAGCTGCAAACAAAAGCGCTATGAGAACCAAGTGGCCTGTTTGGTCAATATGGTAGTAAATGATGGTGCCCAAACCCGACAAAAACGCCAAAATACCTCCATACAAAAACAGGTTAAGTTCTATAAAAAGATTTGGAGGCAACTTGGAATATTGCTGTTGCATTTTTTCGGCCTCTTCCGTATGGATAAGTTGTTGGCTGAGCAGCCATTTGGGCAAAAGAAAAGGGTTCATATCGAGTAAATTGAGCTGCTAAATAATTGATTTTGAATCCAATCGGTACACTTTATTTTATTCAAGCAGCTTCTATTTCAAACGAAAGTGTTGAATTGGCATTTTAGTGAATGCACAGCGCTTAATCTCCTAATT
>JBBRCC010000094.1:0-16823 GCA_038205175.1 Cytophagales bacterium
CGGACAGAAGGAGCCCACCGATATCAATGCCCTTTGCGATGAATATCTCCGGCTTTGTTATCATGGATTGAGGGCCAAAGACAAGAGCTTCAATGCTGATATGAAAACGGATTTCGACCCCAACCTTCCTAAAGTCAACATTATTCCTCAGGATATTGGAAGGGTGATTCTGAATTTGTTGACCAATGCTTTTTATGCAGTGAACGAAAAGAAAAAGGAAGAAATTTTAGGGTTTAAACCAACGGTTTCCATTTCCACAATAATCCTGGGAGAGCAAATCGAAATCAGGGTTTCTGATAATGGAAACGGCATTCCTCAAAAAGTAATTGACAAAATCTTTCAGCCTTTTTTCACCACAAAGCCAACCGGGCAGGGAACTGGTTTGGGATTGAGTTTAAGCTATGATATAGTCACCAAAGGGCATGGCGGTGAATTGAAGGCGGAGACAAAAGAAGGAGAAGGTTGCCGATTTACTATTTTACTCAACGTATGAAACATCTGTGGCTGATTTGCATTTTTTGCCTTGGCTTAAACGGGGCATTTGCACAAAAACGGGGAAGGGCTAAAATTGATTCCCTGTTTTTGGATTTGAAGAGGGCTCAGGCCGATACTTCCAGAATCAATTCCTGGATTTTATTATCAGATGAATACAAAAATATAGATGTCGATTCCAGTCTGATTTATGCCAATCTGGCACTTCAAAAATCAAAAAAGCTGCGATGGTTGCAAGGTGAATTTAAGTCCGTTTTTACAATTGGAAACATCCACCGTAGAAGAGGGAAATTTGAATGGGCTTTAACCAGTTTTAATTCACTTCTGAATTCTGGTTTGGAACATTCCGACAGCATTGCCATAGCCAATGCATATTCTGCATTTGCCACAACCTATCTCAATATGAATGCAACCGATAAAGCACTGAAGAATATCAATTTAGCGATTCCAATCTATGAAAGATTACAGGTTTTGGACCGGCTGCCCATTTGTTACAACATCATGGGAAATGTTTTATACTCCCAGAAAAAGTATCAAGAGGCTATTTTTTGGTACCGAAAGACCTTAGCATCAGCAAAAAAAGTAAACAATAAAACCATTATAGCCTACACCTATTCCAATTCAGGCATTGTTTTTAGTGAATTGAAGCAATATTCAAGAGCTTTAGAAAATATGTTTCTGGCATTGAAGATGGAAAAAGAAATAGGGGATACTTATGGAATTGCCACTGAATATGCCAGCATCGGCGAGGTTTTCCTGCAGTTACATTTAAATTCTTTCAGTGAAAAGACAGAAACAACTTCTTTTCTCGACAGTGCCATTTTTTACACCATCCTTTCCATTGAGCTATGCAAGAAAATTGACGATCAGCCTGATCTGGTAACCGTTACATTCAAGTTGTCAAATTTGTATGGTTTGAAAAAGGAGTATAAAAAGGCCCTTGAATTGTACCAGGAAGCCCGGATTTTAGAGGACTCCATTCTTTCTCAGGAGAAACAAAATCAAATTCATGAGGTAGAAATAAAGCAGGAAGCCAGACTTCAGGAAAAGGAAATAGAAATCCGCAACCTTCAGATTCTGAAAGAAAAAAGAGAAAAAATTGTCCTGATTTCTGTTTTGGTGCTTTTGGGAATTGCCATTGTTGCGGTTTTCAAAACGCTCCAAAAACAAAAGCGAATAAATCGAACCCTGAAGGAAACGCAGCAACAGTTGATTCAGCAAGAAAAACTGGTATCGTTGGGTGAACTCACAGCCGGTATTGCCCATGAAATTCAAAACCCTCTCAATTTTGTAAACAACTTCTCAGAAGTGAGTAATGAACTGATTGAAGAACTCAAAAGTGAAAAATCAAAAGGCAAAAACGAACGAAACGAAGCACTTGAAAATGAGCTTCTTGATGATATTTCAGTGAGTCTGGAAAAGATTCTTCACCACGGAAAACGTGCCGATGCCATTGTAAAAGGGATGCTTCAACATAGCCGCAGCAGCAGTGGCGTAAAAGAACCAACAGACCTCAACGCCCTTTGCGATGAGTATTTGCGACTTTGCTATCACGGATTAAGGGCCAAAGAAAAGAGCTTCAATGCTAATATGAAAACGGATTTCGATCGCAATATTCCTAAAATCAGCATCATTCCTCAGGACATGGGGAGAGTGATTTTAAATCTGTTGACAAATGCTTTTTATGCCGTGAACGAAAGGAAAAAGGAAGGCATCTCAGGTTTTGAACCAACGGTTTCCATTTCCACAATAATCTTGGGAGAGAAAATCGAAATCAGGGTTTCTGACAACGGAAACGGCATTCCGCAAAAAGTAATTGACAAAATATTTCAACCTTTTTTCACTACCAAACCAACCGGGCAAGGAACAGGTCTTGGGTTGAGTTTGAGTTATGATATTGTGACCAAAGGCCATGGCGGGAAGTTGAAAGTGGAAACTAAGAAAGGGGAAGGAACGACGTTTATTATTCAATTACCTGTTGTCTGAATCACACATTATAAAGATTAAAAGATGACACAGAATAAATACATTAATCCAATCAGTGAAATCCATAAATCCGTAAAATCCGTGATTCAGACCAAAGGCCATGGAGGCGAGTTGAAAGTGGAAACTAAGAAAGGGGAAGGAACGACGTTTATTATTCAATTACCTGTTGTCTGAATCATGGATTATAATGATTAAAAGATGACACAGAATAAATACATTAATCCAATCAGTGAAATCCATAAATCCTTTAAATCTGTCATTCAGACCAAAGGACATGGCGGGAAGTTGAAAGTGGAAACTAAGAAAGGGGAAGGAACGACGTTTATTATTCAATTACCTGTTTTCTGAATCACACATTATAAAGATTAAAAGATTGCACAGATTTTAACGATGAATAGCGAATTAAAATATAAAGACATTACTGAAAAGATTATTGGGGCTTCCTTTGAAGTTCATAAATTTTTAGGAAATGGTTTTCAGGAAATAATCTATCAACGGGCTTTGGCCTGGGAATTTTCTCAAGCCGGGCTTTCTTTTTCCAGGGAAATTGAGCAGGATATATTTTACAAAGAACTGCATGAACCAATTGGAAAAAGAAGAGCGGACTTTGTTGTAGAAGGAAAAGTATTGGTGGAATTAAAGGCTGTCATAGCATTAGAGGATGTTCATCTTGCGCAGGTATTGAATTACCTTAAAGCTTATAAGCTTGAGGTTGGATTATTGATCAACTTTGGAAGCAAAAGCCTAACTTTTAAAAGATTGGTGCTTTGAATAAGATCTTTGAAATCCATAAATCCTTTAAATTTGTGACTCAGACCAAAGGCCGTGGCGGGAAGTGGAAACGAAGAACTCAAGTTTATAAATCCTACATTTACCACCATGAAAATTTTAGTTGTTGACGATGAAAAGGATGTTCAACTTTTGTTTGAGCAGCGTTTTCGCAAAGAGATCAAAGCTGGAGAAGTAGAAATGGCATTTGCCTTTTCTGGTGAAGAGGCTCTGGAGTTTATGAATAGCCACCACCATGAGGCTGTTCTTATTCTATCCGACATCAATATGCCGGGCATGAGTGGACTGGAATTGCTGCGCCAAATCAAAGAAAAATACGAGAAACCACCACCAATTGTGATGATGATTACAGCATACGGAGATGATGAAAATTACAACGAAGCCATGGGTTTGGGTGCTGACGAATTCCTCACCAAACCAGTCGATTTTGCTAATTTGAAAGAAAAACTAAAGTCCAGAACTGCATGATAAAAATACTGGTTGCCGACGATGAGGCTGACATGGAAATGCTCATCCGGCAAAAGTTTCGGCAGAAAATCAGAGAACAAGACTATGAGTTTGTTTTCGCTGCCAATGGTCGGGAGGCCTTGGAAAGAATACTGCAACACCCTGATATTTCGATTGTTCTGAGCGACATCAACATGCCTGAAATGGATGGACTCACCTTGCTGAATAAACTGAGTGCGTCCAATCCCTTTGTAAAAACAGTGATGGTATCGGCTTATGGCGATATGGACAACATCCGCACCGCTATGAATCGGGGTGCGTTTGATTTCGTTACCAAACCGGTCAATTTTGAGGATTTAAAACTTACGGTTGAAAAAACCATTAATCACGTCAATCACCTGAGCGAAAGCCGGAAAAATGCGAGGGAAAACAGCATCCTCAAAATGTATGTGGACCAAAATGTGCTGCAAGTGATGAAAAATCATGAGTCGGAAGCATCGCTCATGATAAACGAAACAGTGGAAGCAACCGTAGCATTTATTGACATTTGTGGTTTCACGTCCATCAGCGAAAACGAAACGCCAGACACGGTAATTTCTTTACTTAACATGTATTTTGATGCCATGGTAAAGGAGATCATCATTCAGGGCGGAACGGTGGATAAATTTATCGGCGATTGCATCATGGCTGTTTTTAAGGGCGATTTTCACCTCGATCGGGCCATAGATGCCTGCCTCGCCATTCGAAATAAAATCGAAGATTTGCCAAAAGAAAAAAGCTTTTCTCCTAAAGTTGCCATTGGTGTCAACAGTGGTGAAATGATTTCCGGAAATGTGGGTTCTATTACCCTCAAACGCCTGGACTACACCGTAATCGGCGACACAGTCAACACCGCCCAACGATTGCAGGCAGCTGCCAACGGAAGCCAGATTGTAATTTCAGAATCTTGCTTTGAACAGGTAAAACAGTCGTTTAACTGCAACAGAATTGGTGCATTTAAACTAAAAAATAAAGCGGAAGAAATGGTGATTTACGAAGTTGTAAACTAGCAATACGCTACATGAATTTCAGCGGTTTATATCAATTTATTATGCCAAAGCTAGAGCAAGATTTATCACCTGCGCTGGTTTATCACGATGCAGCACACACACAAAGTGTACTGAAAACCACAATCTTTTTAGCTAATGAAGAACAACTTGATGAGGAAAGTAAAGAATTGCTAAAGTCAGCGGCCTTGCTTCATGACACAGGATTTCTGTTCAACCATCAAGACCATGAGGCAAGTTCATGCAATATGGCAAAGAAGCACTTACCGAAATTGGGCTATGCCAAAGAACAGATTCAACGTATTTGCAACCTGATATTATCTACCAAAATTCCACACACCATACTTGACCCACTTGGCGGCTACCTGTGCGATGCTGATTTATATTATCTGGGTGGCAATGAATATGAGCAGGTTTCCCAAAATCTTTATGAGGAAATGCTATCACTTGGAAAGGCCATGTCAGAAACTGACTGGCTCGATATTCAGATTGATTTTTTGAAACAACATAAGTACTTCACCCAAACTGCTATAACCAACCAAGAGCAAGGGAAACAAGCAAATTTAGCCAAACTGGTAGCGAAGAAATTGTAACAATGCAGGTGCATTCCAACCAAAAACCAATTCAATATAATGAAGCAAACTACTTGGTTGCGTTTGCGCCCGTGTCTGTAAACACTTTATCCACAGGCTCCCAAAGCTCAATTTTATTGCCTTCAAAATCCATGATATGGATGAATTTTCCATATTCGAATGTTTCGATATTGTCCAGAATGGTTACTCCGTTGCCTTTCAATTTTTCCACAAGAGCCTCCAGGTTTTGAACCCGGTAGTTGATCATAAACTCCTTTTTTGAAGGATTGAAGTACTCGCTTCCAGTTTTGAAAGGACTCCATTGCAGGTAATTAATATCATCCGGCCGACGTGTATTTCTACATTCAAAGGAAGAACCGTATTCATTGATTTCGATTCCAAGATTTTCAGCATACCATTCTCTGCTGGCTTTGGGGTCGTCTGAAAAGAAGAAAATACCTCCAATTCCGGTAACTTTTGGGGTATCTTGTGCCTGTGAATCAGGTTGTTGATGAGGTGTTTCCATGTTTTGAATGTTTGCTCTACGATGAGAAAATTCTCAGATCATTTTTAGAATTTACCTGGTAAAAATTTCAGACCACTGCCTCACGATAAAACCTTTAAACAACAAAAATTACAATTGCTTCTGCAAATCATAAGATACCCATTTTAAGTGAATAGTGCCATGCGTTTGTTCTGGCTGAAGGTCGGTGAAATAAGTCCCGTCAATTTCCTTTTTACCCAAAGGACGGTGGTAATGCAGCATGGTATAGCCATTGAACTGCTGAATATGTTGGGCATTTCCTTCCTTGTTGTTGATTTCGCCCTGCCACAAATAGCACATGGAAAACAATTCTTCTTTTTCATCAGAACCAATTTCGGCTAGTATGCTTTTTGAGTTCCCAAATGAGGAATAAGATGTAACGTTGAGCGTAGTGAGGGTTTGTTCTACTTCAATGGTGAACGTTCTTTGCTCTTTCGGGCTTTTGGAACTGGCCAGGTAGCCTTCCCAGCGGCCTCTCAAGTCAGGTGGAATATTGAGGTAGGTTTTTAAATTTTGCAGCAGTCTGCTGCGCCAAAGCCTTTTTTCAAGCAAAATCCAAAGCAAGGTAATGGGTGCCACAATGGTGCCATAGTCCCAAAGTAAATCGATTAATTTTCCGTGATCTGTCACTCTGAAAATGTACAGCACCCCTGAAAACAGAAATATGCACAGGGCAGAAACATAAAAGATTAAGGCTTTGATTTCCAGCTTGTAAGGTCTGATGCGATGGTTGAAATGCATGGACATAGTTATTTCCCCGGTTCAATATGCAGTAAAATTATTAAACACATTCCCGGGTCGATTAAAAGAGTGGAATAATCGTTTAATTCCTTTATCCGAATTTCAGCCAAAATAGATTGCAAGTTGGCAATCATTGAAGGTAATTTATAGAAAACAATTTTGTATTTTCAATCTGCAAGGTTAGCCCTCAACGAAAACAAGATGTTCCGTGGCAATACCACTTTGCTTCATGCTATATTTGAGCCATGCCGGCGCAAATTATCTCCATAGACTCCTTTCTAGAAAAAGCTCAACAATATCCGGTTTTGGATGTGCGAAGTCCATCCGAATACCGCCACGCTCACATTCCTGGAGCTGTTTCATTGCCAATTTTTACGGACGAGGAGCGAAAAATGGTAGGCACCACCTATAAACAGGTTTCCAGAGAAGAAGCCATTAAAATCGGATTGGATTATTTCGGCCCCAACATGCGAAAGATGGTGGAACAGGTGGAAAATTTACTCAAACCAACCACTCACAAAATTGTATTGGTTCATTGTTGGCGTGGTGGCATGCGCAGCGCCGGGGTAGCTTGGCTTCTCGATTTATATGGCTTTCAGGTCTTTATACTTGAAGGAGGTTACAAAGTTTTCAGAAATTGGGTGTTGAAACAATTTGTTCTCCCCTACCCGATTCAAATTTTAGGTGGCTATACTGGCAGCGGAAAGACCGAAATTCTGCATGAACTTCAAGAGGCTGGCGAAATCATGATCGACCTAGAGCATCTGGCAGGCCACAAAGGCTCTACTTTTGGCAACCTCGGCTTGCCGGCGCAACCAAGTGGAGAAATGTTTGAAAACAAACTGGCTTTAGCTTTACAGCATGCTAAAACTGAATCGGAAACAAAGGGAAATTCAACCATTTGGATTGAAGACGAAAGCCAAAGAATTGGCCAGATAAATATGCCAAACAGCTTTTTTGAAAATTTTAAACAAGGCCCTCTACTTTTTCTCGACATCCCTTCTGAGGAAAGGCTGAACTATATTTTGAAAATGTACGGCCACTTTGAAGTAGAAGACTTGATGCACGGGGTGTTCAGAATCAGAAAAAGATTGGGAGGTTTAGATGCCAAAAACGCCATTCAATGTTTGCTTGAGCAAGACAAAAAGGGTTGTTTCAGAATTTTGCTCAGCTACTACGACAAGTACTACAAAAAGGGCAGCGTTCAACTAGAATCTTCTATAACGTTTCTTTCGTTGCCAAACATAAACCAACACCAAAACGCCAACACCATACTCGAATGGAAAACAACTCAACGTCAACATTACGCCTAACCCAATTCGCTCACGGAGCAGGCTGTGGTTGTAAAATAGCACCACAAGTGCTTGAAACTATTTTAGAAGGCAACAAAGCAGGAGCATTTGCAGCCTTATTGGTTGGCAACGAAGGCAATGACGATGCTTCCGTTTTTCAACTCAATGAGAAAGAAGCACTTATCAGCACTGTAGATTTTTTCACGCCTATTGTTGATGACGCATTTTTGTTTGGCCAGATAGCCGCTGCAAATGCCTTGAGCGATGTGTATGCTATGGGTGGAAAACCGATTTTGGCTTTGGCCATTTTGGGCTGGCCTGTCGAAAAACTACCTCCTGCACTTGCTAAACAAGTGATTGAAGGTGCAAGATCAGTTTGTGCTGAAGCAAATATACCATTGGCAGGCGGCCACAGTATCGATTCGCCTGAACCGCTGTTCGGGCTAAGTGTAAATGGTATGGTTGATGTAAAAAACCTCAAGAAAAATAGCGGTGCGCAAGAGGGTGACTATATTTTTTTAACCAAAGCCCTTGGCACTGGCGTTTTATCAACTGCGCTAAAAAGAGGCAATCTAGAGCCAGAAAATGCAGCTGCTTTGTTTTCTCAATTGAAAAAACTGAATGACTTTGGAGCTGTTTTAGGTGAGTTAGATGCTGTGACCGCCATGACCGATGTGACTGGATTTGGACTCATGGGCCACCTCATAGAAATGGCAGATGCTGCTCATCTCACGGCAGAAATTGAGTACCTCAAACTTCAATTACTTCCGCAAGTGAAAGAAATGCTGGCTCAGCACGTAATTGCCGATGCCACATACAGAAATTGGAATGCATACAGTTCCAAATGTAGCATTGCGCCTGCAGTTGATGCAACAGAATCATTTCAGATACTACCTGATCCGCAAACGAACGGAGGGCTACTTTTTTCAGTTCGGCCTCAGGGATTGATGGATATTCAACAAAAGCTAATGGGGTCTGGCTATGCCAACTTTGCAGAACCAATTGGGCAATTCAAAGCAAGTTCAAGTTTTGCTTTAACAGTTATTTAGTGCGTTTAAAGCTTTGCTGTTTTTCCATTCAACTACACAAATCGCTTGTCTTTTCTTGACTTACAATCGGCCACAAAATCTTTTACCCGTTGCTCCTGGTCTTTTCGGCAGACCATGAAAACGCCGTCTGATTCTGCCACGATGTAGTTATCAAGCCCTTCAACCACAATAAGTTTATCGGCGCTGCCTCGCACGATACAATTCGAAGAGTTGTACATCAACACATTGCCTTCCACCACGTTGGCTCTTTCATCTTTGGCCGACAAATCATAAAGCGATTTCCAGGTTCCCAAATCAGACCAACCAAACTCCGCCAGCATCACAAAAACATTGGGGGCTTTTTCCATAATCCCAATATCTACAGACACATTTTTCACCAAGGAATAAGCTTTATCAATGAATACTTGCTCGTTTTCCGTGTAATATGCTGCGGCACCTTCATTAAAAATCTCAAACATTTCAGGCAAATGTGTTTCCAAGGCTTTCAAAACTGCCTTTGCATTCCAAATAAAAATTCCAGAATTCCATACAAAGTCACCCGACTCCAAAAACTGAAGTGCCAGATCCAATTGTGGCTTTTCGGTGAAAGTTTTCACCTTTTTCACAGTGCCATCACCCTCCAGAAATTGGATATATCCGTAACCTGTGTCAGGTCGGCTCGGCGTGATGCCCATGGTGAGCAAAATGTCCTGATCTTTTGTGGCTTCGAGACACTCATTTATGGTACGCACAAATTTTTCTTCCTTCAAAATCACGTGGTCGGCAGGGCAAACCACCAAATTGGCCTCAGGATTTTTTTGTGCAATTTTCATGGCTGCATAAGCAACACATGGTGCAGTATTTTTGCCAGCAGGTTCAAGCAAAATTTGCTCGTCGGTCAAATACGGCAATTGTTTTTTCACCAAAGAATTATACTCCTTGTTGGTAACTACATAAATGTTTTCGGGCGGGCACACATCTACATATCTATCAGCAGTTTGTTGAATCAGGGTTTTGCCTGTTCCCAAAATATCATGAAACTGTTTAGGAAAATTAGTTCTTGAAAAGGGCCAAAAACGGCTTCCAATGCCGCCAGCCAAGATTATCACAAAATTGTTTGCATTCATAAAACTTGGTGTGTTCAGATTTTGCCAAACCACTTGGCATATTCAATATAATTGTCTGGAGTTTTTAATATAGTTTGTAGAATAGCTTCATCGATTGGTTTTACTTTCCTGGCGGGAACACCTGCATAGAGCCAACCTGACTCACAAATGGTACCGCCCAAAACCACAGCTCCCGCTGCAATCATACAACCGGATTGCACTACAGCTTTGTCCATCACTATAGCACCCATGCCTACCAAAGTATCGTCTTCCAAGGTGCAGCCGTGTATTACAGCGTTGTGCCCGATTGAAACTTTGTTGCCAATGGTAGTGCCTGCTTTTTGGTAAGTGCCATGAATGATGGCGCCATCTTGAATGTTGACCTTATTGCCAATTTTAATAAAATTAACATCGCCCCGCACCACAGCGTTGAACCAAATGCTCACATCGTCTTTTGCCGAAACATCGCCGATGATAGTTGCATTGGGTGCCAAAAAGCATCGATCGCCAAACGAGGGAGCAATTCCAAAAACTGGTAGTATGATGGCCATGGTAAAATTATTTTACCCTTTCAATGTACTCTCCTGTTCGGGTATCTACTTTTAACTTTTCGCCAATTTCAACAAAAATGGGTACTGAAATAACAGCACCTGTTTCTAGAGTTGCAGGCTTTAGAGTTTTGTTGGCTGTGTCGCCACGAAGACCAGGTTCGGTGTAAGTAACTTCCAATTCAACCGTTACTGGCAATTCGCCTTGCAGCGGATTCGAGCTGTCATCAATGCTTACTTTCACAGTCATGCCTTCTTTCAAAAACTTCACAGGATCGCCAAAAAGCACTTTTTCAAATGTGAGCTGGTCGAAGGTTTCGTTGTCCATACAAACCAATCCATCGGCTTCGGAATACAAATATTGAAATTCTTTGGTCTCAACCCGAACTGGAAAAATCTCTTCCCCGGCTCTGAAACGGTTTTCAACTGATTTTCCCGAGCGAACATTTTTCATTTTTACCTGATAAAATGCCCTTAAGTTGCCGGGTGTACGGTGTTCATATTCAAGTACCTGAACCAGTTCACCGTTGTATTTGAGAAACATTCCCCTCGAAAGATCTGAAGTAGTGGCCATGTAGTATTCAACTATTTTGGTGCGAAATTAGCCGCAACCAACCACAATGCCAAAGTAAAACTATTGTAAGTCTCAAGCCGTATATATTCAGGTTCAACCTGCTACTAAGCCGCCTGGCTTAATTTATCAACAATATTAACAGGGAGTGTGTTTCCTTTGCGATACCAAGTAAAATATGCGAGACTGCTTTTTTCCTGCTCATTCATTTTCCATTTCTCACTTTCAAAAAATTGAGGAAGCAGAAACCGATTGGGATGCAATTTTGCCCATAAACCATCACCTTAAAAGTCTGCACCTGAAGGCGATAGAAAAAGCTGATATTCAAGAATTTACCTTCCAATATTTATTAATCTACCGGGATCAGCAATGTATTGGACTGGCCTATCTCCAATTGTTGAATTTAAAAAAACAGCATGTTGGCGATATGTTTCAATCGGGTGATTCCAACTCAATTTTTAGCCAATATTTGTTAACAAAAGGCGTGAACCTGGCCGTTTGCGGCCACATGTTCAGAAACAACTGGACAGGTTTTTATTTTAAAACTCCAGAAGACAACGCATTGATTTTTGATGTTTTGAACAGACATGCTAAAAGAAATTCGCTCAAAGTCAAGCCTGATATTGTAGTTATAAAGGAATGTGAGGAGCAGGTTAGCGTCGAAATCTTAAAATCAAACAAGTTTCAGGCCTTCAACCATGACCTCCTTTTTGATTTTAATGTAGATCAAGATTGGACTTGTTTTGATGACTATGCAGGCAGCTTGAGTAGCAAATACCAGAAACGAGCCCAAAAAATAAGGGAACAGGGCAAAGTGGTGGAAAGAATCTGGCTTGACGAAAAACAGATTATCAAACACATGCCTGAAATCATGAACTGCTACCTGGAATTGGTAAACCGCCAAGCCTACAAACCAGGAAAACTCACAGCAGACTATTTTCTTCATCTAAAACAAACTTTAGGACATCAATTTCAAATACTTGGCTACTTCTCAGAAGGAAATATTTTTGGTTTTGCAAGCTACATTTTGGATGAAAATCAAAACATGGAGTTGTACTACGTTGGTTTTCAAGAAGCAAGTAATCAAGCTTTTAGCCTATACTTTAATATGCTTTTCGATGCTGTTGCATTTGCAATTGAACAAAAGTTCAAAGTTGTTCACCTCGGCCGAACAGGCCATGATGCCAAAACAAGTTTGGGGGCCAAATCCAGGTTGGCAAATAATTATTTCAAAGTAAATCACTCAGTTAAAGGTTGGGTTTTGAAAAACACCCTCGAAAACCTAAAAGCAGCCCTTCAACCGCAAGGGCCAACTAGAAATCCTTTTAAACAAGAACTTCAAAGCAACCTGGCATGATTAAAAATATAGCTATTTTCTTAGCCGTAGGGCTGGCATTGTATCTCGGTGTCAGGCAATATCTAAAGCACACTGTTGTGCCGCCCTTTCCAGCGTTTGAACATCCTATGACAACCTTGGATGAAAAACTTGTCAACATAAAAGACAGCCAATCAGATTATTACCTTGTCAGTTATTTTCAAACCTGGTGTGGCGATTGTGTGCGGGAGTTGCCTTCTATCGTTGATTTAAGCCGACAAGTACCTGAAAATAAGCTTTCCATTTTCATGATCTCCGATGAACCAATAGACAAAATAAGCTTGTTTAAAGTGAGGTTCAATGCAGAGTTGAATTTCTATCAATCGGCTACAGCGTTGAAAGAATTAGGTGTAAATGTGTATCCCACCACATACTTGGTCGACAGAAAAGGCCGAATCTTAATGAGCAAACTTGAAGGCTACGATTGGGCTTCGGAAGAGGTGCTTAATCTCATCAAGAAGTGAATATGCTTGGCAGACTAAGCAAAAGCTTTCAAAATTGCTTTAGGCTGTAAGCAATCACGATATTGCATACACAATCAATACCTACCTGATTCCCGCTTCATTCAACGCTTTTTGGTATTTGCGGGCATTGGCCAGGTGTTCGTTGAAATCCCGGGTAAAGCGGTGGTACCCGGAAAAATCTTCCCTGGCGCAGAAGAACAAATAGTCATGATTTTCCCGATTCAAAACTGCATCTAAAGTTCTGATGGATGGGACATAAATGGGTCCCGGCGGCAAGCCATTGTACTTATAGGTATTGTATGGAGAATCGACCGCTTTATGGCCACTTAACACTCGTTTGATGGTGAAATCGCCTACAGCAAAAACCACAGTGGGGTCGGCCTGCAACATCATGTTTTCTTTTAATCGGTTGTGATACACACCAGCAACCCTGGCCATTTCATCAGACTTGGTGGTTTCAGTTTCTACAATCGAGGCCAGAATGCTGACCTGAATCGGAGTTAGTTTCAAATCTTCGGCCTTTTTCAAACGCTCTTCTGTCCAAAACTTTTCGTATTCTTTCTTCATTTTTCTAAAAAACACATGTGGCTTTGTGTTCCAGAAAAACTCGTAGGTATTGGGAATAAACATACCCACAATGGTGGTGGTGTCGAAACCAAGCAGAGCCACAGAATCGGGGTTGTTCATAAATAAATCAAAATCGGCCCGGTTCATTTGTAGCTTTGAATCAATTTTCCCGATAAGTTGGGTTTTTGTGCGCAGGTTGTGAAATGTGACCCGAATAGGAACCTGACGACCACTTTTCAGCATTTTGATCACCGAGAAATTGTTGCCATTTGACGGAATCTGATAAGCACCCGGTTTTATGTTTTCCTGATAATCTAAAAGCCTGGCCAAAAAACCAAAGGAAATCATATCGACCACATATTCGCCTTTCTTCAACGAGTCTATCAACTGCGGGAAGTTGGTTCCATTCGGAATCAACAAAACTTTCGACTCTTTTTTGACCAAAAAATTAGGTGTGAACACCATTTGATAGGCATAAAAGGTGGAAGAAATAAAAAGAATAGTAGTCGTGATCCAAAGACCTGCTTTTACCTGAGTGCTCATGCTTGCCTGTTTGCTGATGCGAATCAACTAAATTGCCACCCAATATCGAAAACGAAGTTTGGAAAATACCAATTTCACCCCTGATGAATTTGCTGCGGCACCCCACCATAAGTCGGGTTTTGTAAGCATCATTGGCAAACCGAATGCCGGAAAATCTACTTTGCTCAACCTTTTGGTAGGCGAAAAACTCAGCATCATCACCTTTAAAGCCCAAACTACCCGACGAAGAATATTTGGCATTCTCAATAGCGATGATTTTCAGATTGTATTTTCCGACACGCCCGGCATGGTGACAGCAGCTTATCAATTGCATAAAAAAATGCAAAGTTATATTAGCCAAAGTCTGGAAGATGCCGATGTGCTGTTGCTCATTATCGACTTAAAAGGCGAGCCACCTGAAGCTGAAATGCTTGAACGAATCAGAAAAACAGGTTTGCCGCTATACGTGTTGCTCAATAAGGCCGACCTTGTAGACGAAGCCACACAAAAAGACCAAACTGAATATTGGCAACTTGTATTCCCTGATGCAAAATTAAAAACGGTTTCTGCCCTCAATGGAACCGGCACCGAAACGCTGGTAGCAGAATTGTTGGAGCACATGCCTCAGCATCCACCATTTTACCCCAAAGACCAACTCACAGAACATCCGGAAAGATTTTTTGCAGCTGAAATTATTAGAGAAAAAATATTCCTCTGCTATCGGGAAGAGATTCCCTACTCCACCGAAGTCGTTATCGATGAATTCAAAGACAAAAACGACATCACTGTGATTCGAGCCACTATTTTGGTGGAAAGAACGAGCCAAAAAGGCATCATCATTGGGCATCAGGGTAAAGCTTTGAAGAAAGTTGGCACCGAAAGCCGCAAAGATTTAGAAGCCTTTTTAGGGCGAAAGGTGTTTCTGGAAACCCATGTGAAAGTGGCCGAAGACTGGCGCAACGACCAAAAATGGCTGAACAGGCTTGGGTATGGTGAGAGTTGATGAATGATGAAAGAATGGTTCGTATTGACGGAATCTAACTTCCTATAAACAAAATCTAACTTTTATGTGTCATGACATTATTTACTCGTGGCCGAATCCTATTTATCATATACGGAATTCAATTTTAATATGCCGGAACGACGTTTTCTCTCGACGGAATCCAACTTCTGCCTGACGAAATGTAATTTTAAAGAGTAAATTTCAAGCCACAAATTTCAGGTAAGCGTTTTTGATAGCTCTCCCGATTGGGTTGCCGATTTATCTTGACTGTATTAAAAACGCAAATCCCGACCGCCCTCGTTGCAAAAAAGGGCGAATGAAGAAAAACTACAATTCGATAAGCCAGATATTTTCATCTATAGATGAAAATATCTGAGGCATGAAGTAAATGTTGAAAATATTTTAAACTCCAAAACCCTGTATACCTTCTAAAAACAAAGATTTACGAAAAAAGGCAGTTGTTAACAAAAAAATAATTTGCATATTTATTACATGTTCTTTTATATTTCGAAATACTGTCATCCGGTAGTTGCTCCAATTTGACGAAAAAACTTTGTTTATGGTGAATAGAGAAGGTTTGGTTCAACAGTTTTTAAAACACCCTCCATCACGGTTTCGAAGATTTGCAATTGTACTATTTCGTTATTTCGATCTATTTTGTTGAGCCTTGTCCTTTTCAATAAGGTTATCAAACACACAAACGAGCCCATACTGGTTCTCCTTATTGCTACAAGTGTTGTGAATTGCTTTGCCTCCTTAATCCTTTGATGAATGATGGTAAATAACAGGTTAGCGATAAGTGTTATCCATATTTGAGTTTCAATGCCGTTTTAGCTGTCCGGGAAAATTCCGGTCGTTCCTGGCTGCATCTGTTAGATGTAACATGGTAGGAAATCTGCTATTTACTGGTAGCAAGCAATGAGCTTTTATGCCTCCCTTTTTCTTGCCATTGATGGGGTTGCGACCCTCACCTTTGAGTACATCTACAAACAGAGAAAAGTTGTAGAATCAAACCGCATTACTTTCTCGCCAGGTGCTTCTCCGTTAATGGCCAAATTGAAATAGGAGCCAATCAGTTTTTTTTGATAATGGGCTAACAGTAAACTATACAACTCCTTAAACACATCGCCAGGGCGCAATGCATTCGCATCCGGGAGGGTGCTGCTAGCGGGTAACTCTTTGATTGCTAACTGTGCGAGCTTGCCATCGAAGAATAACAGACTTTTGCACAAACTGTTGAGGGACTGAGCTTTAACAACTATGCCGTAAAACATAAACACCAACTGTTTGTAGGTGGTCATAGTCTTATAATATCGGTCAGCGTCGTACTTGAGAGCGGCCTGGGAAACCAACTCTTTGGGTATATAAGAAAGCAACTGACTAATGACTGGGTGACCAGATAACTTATTACTTTACAACGTTGTAGCTCTTTTGTGTGGTAACAACAAAGTTGCAATAAAAAGGCAGATGAAAGTAATTTCTCTGCCTTTTGCATTGTTCCAAGATTAGTGCCGAAGGAAAGCCTGACTTTAAAAAATTAGTCGGATGACAGTAATTGTAAATGGTAAATTGATCATTAAACCTGGAGTATATGTTTGCATAGATCTAGATGCGACACTTACCATTGGACTCAATGCTGAGATTATACTCAATCCAATGGCACAAAATATTCCTTCCTTGTTAAGCACATACATGTCTGTTAGAAGTTATGTTGCTCCAACAAATTGCAT
>JBBRCC010000095.1:0-16655 GCA_038205175.1 Cytophagales bacterium
ATGAAGCTAAAACTAAAATAGCTAGCTAACAAAGTTCCGCCTACGATGCATGAATAAATTACTGAATTATAAATCACCTTGTCTTTGATATCAAAAGTAGCTACCAAGGCAAAACCAAGGAACATCATGAAGGGGTGATACATATAAATACCATAAGATACTTTACCAAGCGAGTTTAAAATCCTATTGCTAAATTTCCACTCAATAGCACAAATGATAGAAGTTGCGAATACAAATGCTTTAATAACCTCTAGCCCCTTAAAAAAGAATAGCACATATAACAAGGCAAAGATTGAGCTAACGAGAAAAATTTTAGATTTTACAATGGTTTTTACTTTGTCTGGATAATGAAAAAGTAGCCATGCCAAAATTCCACCTACAGCCATAAAATCGATGTTAAAACGATTCCAAAGACTTTGAAACATTGCATTTTCAAACCTTAACCAAATAATTTTTTTTTGATAGAAATTAAAGAGGTTCATACCAATAATAACTGCAGAAAACATGATCAAAGTATATTTTCTGAATATTTTTACCAACCATGGCCAGAATAAATAAAATTGCTCCTCAACGCATACACTCCATATATGAGTTGAGGCTACAACTGGTAAATATGCTCCATATGTGGCAGTCACAAGAAACGTCAAATGTAATACGAGGTTCCACCCGTAACTAATATCTTCTATCCTTGCGCTATAGTATGCCTGTTTGCTAAAAATATCAAAAAAGCTGTAATGAATAAGAGGAACGATCGCAAATCCTATAAATACAATGATATAATATAATGGCCAGATTCTAAGAATTCTCCTGATGTAAAATTGCTTCACATTGATTTTCTTAAATTCCTTTTGTTCTAAAAACAAAAGATATGTAATGAGAAATCCGGATAAGGTAAAAAAAACGAAGACACCATTTTCTCCGAGATGACGTACAAAATAATTCCAAGCTGGATTAGGAATCAGGCTTGGAAGGCCTTCTCTAAATTTATACAATTCGATGTGATGGAAAAGGACAGCAAGTGCTGCTAATGCTCTAATTTCATTGAGTCCATTGAAATAAACCTTTTTATTCACTTGTAATTAGAAGTAATAGAAATAAATAAATTACAAGAAGAACGATTGAGGGTTATATTTTTATCACCTAAAACAATAAAGTATTTGCTTTCGGGCATTAAATAATTTTCAATAAAAAAATCGATAAATCTGTATCTATTCATCTCCAATTGAAGATTGAATATTTTTTTTTGCTTTTTTGCTTTTTTTATTCAACTTATATTGAGCTTTCATTGCAATCTTTTCTAATTTTTTCACAGATTGACCAAACTTTTTGGCCAATTTCTTGGCAGCATTGATGGTCGATTTTTCTACACTTACTGCTGCTTTCGGATCTATTTCGGCAAGTGTTGCAGTGAGGCTTTCAATAATTTTAAGGCTCAGTTCCTTTTTAATTTTACTTAATTTCATGTTAATGCTGTTGTAGTACGGTGGTTACTTATTTAAAAATGAGTCCAAAGGTAGTTCAAACTTTATTCTCTAAGATACGATTTGGTTTAAAATCGTTCTAAAATTCCAGCCACTCCTTGTCCGCCACCAACACAAGCTGTCACAATTCCATATTTACCTTTGTTTCGTTTCAACTCGTTGAGTAATTGAATAGAAAGTTTGGCTCCTGAACAGCCCAAAGGATGCCCCAACGCAATGGCCCCTCCATTTGGATTTACCAATTCAGGGTTGATTTCTAATTTGTCGATTACAGCTAATGCTTGTGACGCAAATGCTTCATTCAATTCAATAGTTTGTATCTCATTCAAGCTTAATCCGGCAATTTTTAATGCTTTCGGTACAGCAGCCACCGGGCCAATTCCCATAATAGCCGGCTCTACGCCAACTGCGGTGTAGCCCAATAACCTTCCTATTGGATCAAGATTATGCTTTTTCATAAACGCCTCTGAAACCACCAATACAAAAGCTGCTCCATCCGAAGTTTGAGAACTATTTCCAGCAGTAACAGTTCCTTTGGCTGAAAAAACCGTTTTCAATTTACCTAGTGCCTCCAAGGTGGTATCTGCTCTTGGACCTTCGTCTTTCGAAACAATCCAACTTCGGGTTTTCCGCTTCATGTTTTCGTCTATGTAGGTTTCTGAAACTTCTACAGGCGCAATTTCTGCTTCAAATTTATGAGCAGCCTGCGCTGCAAGTGCTTTCAAATGAGACTTGTAAGAAAATTCATCTTGCCTTTCTCTTGAAATATTGAACTGTTTAGCAACTTCCTCAGCCGTAAGCCCCATGTTGAGGTAGTATTCTGGATGCTGAGAACTGATAGCATAATTGAGTGCAGTTTTGAATCCAACGGTTGGTACCAGCGACATACTTTCTGTGCCTCCTGCCAATATACAATCTGCTTGACCAGCATGAATTTTTGCTGAGGCTATGGCAATGGCTTCAAGGCCGGAACCACAATATCGGTTGATAACCATGCCGCCAACCGATTTGGGCAAGCCAGCCAGAATGCTTATCCAGCGACCCATTTGCATACCTTGCTCTGCTTCAGGCACTGCATTGCCAACAATTAAATCGTCAATTTCTTCAGGGTTAACCGACGGAAATTTTGCCAATAACTGTTTGATTACTTCAGCTGCAAGGTCGTCTGGGCGGGTCATTCTAAAACCGCCTTTGCCTGCTTTGCCTACCGCACTTCGAAGGCCGTCAATGATGTATGCGTTCATTTTGGTTAAAAATCTGACCGATCGTACCAGGCTGATATGCGCCAAGGCTCACCCTTTGCTTTTCGCTTCAAAAGCAAGCGGGCACTGCCAGTTCCCCGGAAAACGTTTTGGTCGTCTTGTACAATGGTAATATTGAAATAACGCTCTACACTGGCCAGGGTGTCGCTCTGACTGGTGTCGGCATACACAAAATTTGTCCATTGCAGGCTGGCTTGCTTCACATTTCGAAACATATTGTGGGTGGTTTTCATTTCCACATCCCTGTCCCAATAGGTCTCTACATTTTTCGAAAAATCCAGGAAGGTGAATCTAAAATCGTTGCTGATTATTTGCCCATACAAGGTTGAATCCCGGAGCTCGTAGGCATTTCTAAACCAACTGAAAAACCCGGTCATGGTGCTGCGATCACCCAAAAGCTTATTGCGATCGATGGAAATTTCGTCTAATCCTGGTGCAAACGGGTTGCAGGCCAGAAGCGAAACCGCCACTATCGTGTATAAAAATAAAGCTTTAAATCTGACCAGCATGGTTGGTTATCTCGTTGATTGTCAGACCAATGTACTATTTGCCATTCGTTTGAAAGTGTTCTAACCATGCGAAATATAACGATTCCTGTGAAAGTAGTTGCAACAAGGCCTGTATCTGTAGTCGCAATGGTGTAATTGTAGTTGGCTGTAAACTCAATGGAATCGACTGTAAAGTTGTTCGTTTGTTCGTTTGTAAATATCAATCCATTGATGTTCGTGGAAGGTGATTTTCTAATGTTGAGGTTGTTGAGGTATTGTTGTTCATCGTCCCAGCTCCAGTTGTTAAATATCCCTTGGTTGTTTGCGCTCACTGTTGGATCGGCTTGGTATTGGAATGTTTCAGACTTAAAACATCGCTTGTAGTTCACAAGGTCAATAGTGGTGCTGGCAAACACAAAATTCCCCAACAAAATGCGTGGATCGGTGGGCGGAGTCCAATTTGTTGGGCCGGTTGGTGGCTCAGGTTCACGGGTATTGAAGCACGCCGTGGTTGAAATCACCAAGATCAATTGCAAAACCTTATTTAAACGATTTTTCCACATGTTTTAAGTTGGGGTTGCTTAGGCAAACCTCAAACCTTACCTTCGCCCCAACTTTAAGGAAAGTTTATGAATATTCACGAATATCAGGCAAAGGAGATTTTAAAAAATTATGGAGTTCGCATTCAGGAAGGTTATGTAGCCAACACACCCGAAGAGGCTGTTTTGGCGGCCAAAAAGCTGAATGAAGAAACTGGGTCTACATTTTATGTGGTAAAAGCCCAAATCCACGCCGGTGGGCGAGGCAAAGGTGGAGGAGTGAAAGTGGCCAAAAGTTTTGATCAGGTTCGGGAGTTAAGCAACAACATTTTAGGCATGCAGTTGATTACCCACCAAACAGGTCCGGAAGGCAAAAAAGTCCACAAGGTGTTGATAGCTCAGGATGTATACTATCCCGGTGCTTCGCCTGTAAAAGAATACTATATGAGTATTTTGCTTGACCGTGGAAAAGGATGGCCTGTGATTATGGCCAGTACAGAAGGCGGTATGGACATAGAAGAAGTAGCTGAAAAACACCCGGAAAAAATCATCAAAGAATGGGTTGACCCAAGGGTTGGCCTGCAAGGTTTTCAGGCAAGAAAAATTGCTTTTAGCCTGGGTTTGGAAGGAACGGCATTTAAAGAAATGGTTTCGTTTATAAATAGTTTGTACAAGGCCTACATGGATACAGACAGTGCCATGTTCGAAATAAATCCTGTATTGAAAACTTCTGACGACAAGATTCTGGCAGTAGATGCCAAGGTAAATCTGGACGACAATGCATTGTATCGCCAAGCAAGTTTGGCAGCTCTGCGTGATGTAGCTGAAGAAGATCCCCTGGAATATGAAGCATCAGAATCAGGCTTGAACTATGTGAAACTCGATGGCAATGTAGGCTGTATGGTAAATGGTGCAGGTTTGGCCATGGCTACCATGGATATCATTAAACTTTCGGGCGGCGAGCCTGCCAACTTCCTTGATGTTGGGGGTGGAGCCAATGCAAAAACAGTGGAAGCTGGTTTCCGCATTATTTTAAAAGACCCGAATGTGAAAGCCATTCTGATCAATATTTTTGGAGGCATTGTTCGCTGCGACCGTGTGGCAAATGGTGTGGTAGAGGCGTACAAAAACATAGGTGAAATTCCTGTTCCTATCATTGTTCGTTTGCAAGGAACCAATGCTGAGGAAGGTGCAAAAATCATTTCAGAGTCTGGTTTGAAAGTGTATCCGGCCATTCAGTTGAAAGAAGCTGCTCAAAAAATATCAGAGGTTTTGGCTTGATTTTTAACGTGATATAAAACGAAAGCCCGGAATTTCCGGGCTTTTTTTTTCTACCATTCACTGTTTTTCAATCGCCCAACATGCTGAGCAAACGAATGCCATCGGGTTCAATCGTGATGAGTTTTTCACGGTATAGATTTCCAACCGCCATTTTGAATACTTTTTTGCTGAATCCGAAAAAGCTGTAAATCTCTTCAGGATTGCTTTTGTCGTGATAGGGTAAAAAACCTCCATGTATTTTGAGCAAAGATGAAATATGCCCAACAGGGCCTTCCACTTTTTGATAACCGGGTTTTCCGGGAGTGATGTCAAGTTTTCCGTCTTCCCGCACTTGTTTCACAAAGGCCTCAAGAACTTGTCCGGGAGCAATTGAAGCAAACACCTCGTTCTCATACATCAATCCTTTGTGTTTGTTGTTTACCACAACCACGTAGCCCAATTCTGTTTTCCTGAGTACCCTGGCTTCCACTTGTTGAAGGTTTTCAAGGCCATGTTCTTCGTTGCTTAGAAATTCTTCAACTTTCTCGTTGGCCACCAATCGTCCAGATTTTTTATCCACTTCCAAGTGCACGAAACAGGTATCGCCCACAATTGGTCTGCTCACCATCAAATCACGGGGCAAAAACAAATCTTTAGGCAAACCCCATTCTAGGAACACACCATGCATGGTGGCGTCTTTCACTGTCAGAATAACCAATTCGCCAACCCTGGCCTTTGGGTGCTCGGTTGTAGCAATAATGCGGTCTTCTGAATCAAAATAAATGAAAACCTCCAGGAAATCACCCGGTTCTGTACCTTCGGGCATGTATCGCTTTGGCAATAAAATACCATCTTCGCCATCGTCGAGAAAGGCGCCAATTTCAACTACCCTTAGTACCTCAAGCGATTGATAATCACCTGCTCGTATATCTGATCTGTTCATGTTTCAGTTAAAAATGTGGGTTTAAACTTTGGGCAATGGCCTCGGCAACCCGTTCGCCGTCCATGGCAGCAGACATGATGCCACCTGCGTAACCGGGCCCTTCGCCAGCAGGAAAAAGTCCTGTAATTTGTGGGTGGCAAAGCGTGTTTTGATCTCGGGGAATTCTCACAGGCGACGATGTTCTACTTTCAACGCCAACAAGTACTGCATCGTTGGTGTAATAACCTCTCATTTTTTTGCCAAATAACTTAAAACCTTGCCGAAGTCTTTCACTCACTTGAGCAGGAATTATTTCTTCCAATAAAGATGCTTCAAGTCCGGGTTGGTAAGAACAGGCAGGCAAGTCTTTGCTTATTCGTCCTTCTGCAAAATCAACTAAGCGCTGAGCAGGTGCTTTTTGTGTGCCGCCAGCAGTTTTGCAAGCCAATTGTTCTACTTGCTGTTGAAAGGCCATTCCTGCCAATGGTCCAAGGTGTCGCAAATGCTTCCAGTCGCCCTCGTCTACACTGACCACAATGCCTGAATTGGCAAATTTGCCGTCCCGCCTGGAGGGTGACATACCATTTACAACCACTTCTCCTTCGGCTGTTGCCGACGGAACCATGAAGCCGCCGGGGCACATGCAAAATGAAAAAACACCTTTGGGTTGATTTTGATAGGCCACCTGTTCCACCAAACTATAGGCTGCTGCAGGCAACAAACTGCCCCTTTGGCCATTATATTGCACTTCATCGATGAGCGACTGAGGATGCTCAGCTCTCACGCCGAGGGCAAATGGTTTGGCTTCAATTGCAATGTTGTTTCGGTGTAGCAATTCAAAAATATCTCTTGCCGAGTGTCCTGTGGCCAATAAAGTAGCTGTGCCCAAAAAAGTGCTTCCTAAAGCGTCTGTTACACCTAAAATGCGATTATTTTTAATTACCAGTTCGGTGACTTTCGTGTTGAAATGTACTTCTCCTCCGTGAGAAATAATGGTTTCCCGCATGGCGGCTATAATGCCGGGAAGTTTATTGGTGCCGATATGAGGATGTGCTTCAAATAAAATAGAGGGAGAAGCGCCATGGTCTGTAAAGATTTCAAGTACTCTTTTAATGTCGCCTCTTTTCTTCGATCGGGTATACAATTTTCCATCAGAATAAGTTCCAGCTCCACCTTCTCCAAAGCAATAGTTGCTTTCAGGATTTACTTTCTGGTGTTTATTGATGGCGGCCAGGTCTCGTCTTCGCAAACGCACATCGGCTCCCCGTTCCAACACCACTGGTTTCAGGCCAAGTTCCATCAGCCTGATGGCTGCAAAAAGACCAGCTGGTCCTGCACCAACAATGATCACCTGAGGCTTAGTGCCCACAAAAGGAATGTTGTTTTTGTTGAATGTAAGCAGGGAAGGAGCTTGTTCTCCCACATATAATTCTCCCCTCACATTCACTTTAATTTGTCTGCCTCGGGCATCAATTGAACGATGTTGAAGCTGAATTGAAATGGAGTTTTCGGTTGAAATGTCTGCCTTTTTGCTGATGAACATGAGCAGTTCATGATCTTGAAATGCAATTTCTGGTGGAAGGACTTCTGTGAAAGGAATAACCATAATAGCAGGGCACTTGTTATGCGCCAATGCTGCAAAGAAACTAAGATTTGGCCGCTTGAGTATAGAAATGACAGCAAACTTTCTTTATTCATTTGTAGTAGACTTACTTAGTATCATATTTGCAGCTTAATTGTTGTTTTAGTTTTGGCAGTTGAGGTTTATAAGTTTGGAGGGGCATCGGTAAAAGATGCAGAGGGGGTGAAAAATGCAGCCTCAATTGTTCTGCTAAAATTGGCTGAAACACAATTGGTGGTTGTAGTTTCTGCCATGGGCAAAACCACCAATGCCCTTGAAGATTTACTTTCTACCCGGCTGCAATCAGGAGATTGGCTTGTGAAGCTTGCCGGATTAAAATACTTTCATGCCTACATTATTCAGGAGCTTTTCGATGAACCACAGCTAATTTTAGATGGACTGGACCGGTATTTTGTTCGCCTCGAAAATGCCTTGGTCCAAGCTCCGGAACATGACTCAGCCAAAGCTTACGACAGTGTAATTCACTTTGGTGAAATGCTGTCCACATTCATTGTTTTCAGTTTCATGCTGCATGAAAAAATGCCTGTAAAATTGTTAGAAGCCCGTCAATTGATAAAAACTGACAACACTTACCGGGAAGGAAAAGTGCAATGGGATGAGACGAAGCAAGCTGTAAACGAGCAACTAAAGCCCTTGCTGAAGGATAACATTGTGATTACCCAAGGTTTCATAGGTGGAAGCGAAGAAGGTTTTACTGCCACACTTGGCCGTGAAGGTTCAGATTTTACGGCTTCTGTGCTGGCACATTGTCTCGACGCTGAATCTGTTACCATTTGGAAAGATGTGCCCGGTGTGCTGAATGCCGACCCGAAATTGTTCGATGACACCATCTTGTTTCCAACCTTGAATTATTACGATGCAGCAGAAATGACGTATTATGGAGCTTCGGTTATTCATCCGAAGACCATAAAACCATTGGCCGACAAGGATATACCGCTGAAAGTAAAGTCATTTTTAAACCCAAAAGCACCGGGTACTATTATTAAAAGTGGTGAACCTCACCCACATGTTCCAACACTGATTGTAAAAAAGAATCAAACCCTGATTTCGTTTAGGGTAAAAGATTTGTCCTTTATCGACGAGGTGCATATTAGTACGATTTTGAAAGCCTTTTACACATGTAATTTCAAAATCAACATCATGCAGAATTCGGCGGTTACTTTTTCGGTTTGTGTAGACACTAAGGAACATCTTATTCAGCAAGTTGAAGCGGTGCTGTGCGATCAATTTACCGTTCACTACAATGAAAACCTCACATTGCTCACCGTAAAAAATTACAACCTGCCTGCTATTGAGCGGGCAATTGGTGAAGGAAAGGTACTATTGGAGCAAAGGACTCGTCATACATATCAGGTCATTATTCAATAATTAAACATCAAGGGATTACCATTGCTATGGAACACAAACTGCGAATTTTGTTGGTTGAGGATGATTTTATAAACGCACTTTCTCTGAAATTTCAGATTGAAGGTATTCATGAATTTCATCACGCCGGCAGCAGAAACGAAGCCTATGATCTGCTCTATAAACAACGAATCGATGTGGCTTTGCTGGATATGAATATTGACGGAGTGCCTACCGGTGGTCAGGAAATTTTAGACTTTATCAGATCTACCCCATCTCTTTCTTCAGTTCATGTGATTGCTATTACCGGGTATGGATCTTCCGACGATGTGAGTATCTATAAAAGTAAAGGCTTCGACTATTATTTTCCGAAACCTTTAATCATAGAAGATTTGATGCACCGCTTGCAACAACTTGCAGATAAATAACAGAATCAGGCTATGGCGTATGCAGCTTCTGTAGCCAAAATAGACTCCACAGTTTCATGAGAAAGCTCTGTACGACGGATTAAATTCTGTTCGAGCAAAGCCGCAAACGTTTCAAAATACACAATTACGTCTTCCCTTTGATTCTTCTTCAGCCACCGAAAACCACCTGGTAACGCATCGAGCACCTTTCGATCTTCTAAATATTCCATGTTGTGAATGTCGGTTGGAGTAAGCCCAATTTTTTCAAGATGTGCAATGAGAGAATAAGCTGGAATATTTGAAACAGAACAATATTCTTCTGCCAACTCAGTCCACTCGCCAATGCCGGTATGGGCACAAGACAAAATTTCAGATGAGGTCATTTGGGTAACAGCCTGCAGCAAATTTCCGCAGTTGCAACTTCCATGGTTGCCCCAGGCATAAGTGTTTCCATTTTTCAGGCGTTCAGCCGTTTTGCGTAAAGCCGAAATGAGCGATTGATTTGCAAATGCCATAGTTTTGAATTTTGGTTTTTAACTTTGTTGTCGAATTATTGTTGGGGTTTTTTGCAGAAAATCGAAAGGAAATTTAGTATTTTTTGAAAACTGACAAATATAATTTGCTTCAAAAATTGGACTAAAATCACTCACAGATAAAACCCAACTACTCATCATGGTATTTTGTTTGTCTGTCGTAATAAAAAATCTTGGAATACTCCAATTGGTACATTTATAAAGTTTTAAGTGGTTGAGTAGTTAAGGTTACCAAAAATCCCGGAGTCTCTGATTCCGGGCTTTTTGCCTTTATAGCTTTTGAAAATTATATTCCGCCAACAACAACTTCACATCGTTCACCATTTTATTTACCTCCAGGCTGTCTGTACCATCATAATAGCCCCGAATCCTTTTTTGTTTGTCGACCAAAACAAAATTTTGGGTGTGAATGAAGTCATCAGGTCCGCCATTTCCTTCAGTGGCAGTTACTAGATACCCATATCTAGCCATATCGTAAAGCGCTTTTTTGTCGCCAGTGAGGAAGTGCCATTTGTTCGGATCTGCGTTGTGTTGTCTGGCATATTCAAGCAGTTGAGGCACACTATCGGTTTCTGGGTCAACGGTATGGCTTAGAAACACTACCTCAGGTTTGTCTTGAAAAAGCTTATTCATCTTTTGCATATTCACGCTCATAACCGGGCAAATGCTTTGGCATGTAGTAAAGAAAAAATCGGTCACATATATCTTGTTACTCAGGTCTTTTTCTGTGATTATTTTGCCTTCCTGATTGGTAAAACTGAAGGCTGGAATGCTGTGAGGCTTGTTTATAGTATAATGTTTGCCATCGGCTCCAAGAGAGTCTTCCTCCATAAACTCTCCCAGATAGGGCAAAATTTTAGGTGGTTTTTTGGAACTAAAGGCCTGCATGCCTCCATATATGATGGCGCCAAATAGCAGTAATAAAGCCCCAATACTGAACAAACTTTTAGAATTCATATACCTTATTTTGCCATGCAAAACTAAGGTTCAAACCTTGTTAAATGACGAATGTTTGAAAAATGAATGGGAAATTTTGGGGTTGCACCGTTGTTTGAAGTCTGTTTTGGTGCTAAACTACTTCATGTGAGCCGGACGCACGACAGCCAGTAGACTGCGGTTTTTACGAAATTCCTCTACCTGATGGCGAAATGGATATAAACATGGATAAATGCTCAAAGCATTCTAAGAAAATTTCATGCAAAAAAATAGCCTCCGAGTGGAGGCTTTCGTTTTTGTAGCGGAGACGGGAGTCGAACCCGTGACCTCAGGGTTATGAATCCTGCGCTCTAACCATCTGAGCTACCCCGCCATCATTGCGGGTGCAAAAGACGGGATTTTGGTTTGAACTAACAAACTGACTGATAATTTTTTTACTTTTGCACCCCGTTTTGTATTATCCTTTTGTAAAGATGTCAAAAACCAGGTTTCAAAGAGATTATGAATTTCAAATTCCACCAAAAGTGTTGTTTGAACTGGTGAGCGAACCCAACAATTTAAAACTTTGGTTTTGCGACGAAATTATTATTCATAACGACCGGGAAATGAACCTGGTTTGGGACGATTTAGATCATGAAAGCAAAATCACTTTGCTAAAACCGCCAAAAGCCATTCGCTTCGAATTTGCAGATGCAGATGCACCTGCCGACCCTTCTTTCATAGAATTTGGCATCAACCAAACTACCATTACAAAAAGCATATTTTTCACTGTAATCGATTATTCTAAAATGAGCGACGAACAAGAATGGAACAATCTTTGGGATGCGCTTATTGACCAGTTGAGAAAACTAATAGGCAGGTAATGAAAAGGCTCGACAGGCTAATCATCTTCATTTTTTTGCCTACATTTTTTATTACGCTGTCGGTTATTCTTTTTATACTTCTCTCTCATTTTCTCATCAATTATTTCAACGATTTTATAGGTAAAAATCTAAATGGGCAGGTGTATGTAGAGCTGTTTACTTACTTCACACTCAACATGATGCCCATGGCATTACCCATATCTTTGCTGCTTTCTTCACTCATGGTTTTTGGAGGATTAGGCGAGCACAATGAGCTTACTGCCATTAAGAGTGCGGGTATTTCTCTTTTGCGGGTTATTTTTCCGGTTTTTGTTTTGGTGGTTTTCATTTGCATTGGCTCCTATTTTTTCAACAACCATGTGTTGCCTTTCAGCAATTTGAAAGCTTATAGTTTGCTCTACGATATTCGAACGAAAAAAGCAGCTCTCAATATCAAGGAAGGCTCATTTTACAATGGTTTGCCTGGATATAGCGTGAAAGTGAACAAAAAGGAAAGCAATAATCGAATAAAGGAGGTGATGATATACGATCACCAGGAGGGTAGGGGAAATGTGAGTTTGATTGTGGCTGATTCTGGTAAAATGTACACCATTTTGGGCGACAGATATTTAGTGCTTGAATTGTTTAGCGGAAAAAACTTTAGCGAAGGCAACCAAAATAGTCAGAAGACAACTGAGTTTGTAGTAAATGAATTTGCCGAAACAAAGCTCTATTTTAGTCTCTCGTCTTTTGAACTGACCCGAACCCAAATAGAATTGTTTGCCAACAACCGTATCATGCGCAAGCTCGATGAATTGTTTGAAGACAAAGACTCCATGAAGCGAGATATTGTGATGGTGAGAAACAACATGGTGCCCAATCTCAACAGCTATTTTAGTTACCTCCACAAACCAGATACGATGCACGGCATGGCGCAAGCGTATACAGACTCAATCCTGACTCAAATCAAGGTTTTATCTGCTGACCAAATAGAGCAGGTGCTAGCCATGACACAAAACAATGCCAGGAATATTCAGAGTTTTTCGTCCGGCTACTTTGAGCGGGTAAGTTTTTTGAATAAAGAAGTGAACCTGTATTGGGTAGAAATATTTCGGAAATTTACCCAGCCCCTTTCTTGTCTTGTCTTGTTTCTGATTGGTGCCCCGGTTGGTGCTATCATAAAAAAGGGAGGTTTTGGGGTTCCGGTTATTATGTCAATCGTATTTTTTATTATTTTTTATATTTTGAGTACTACGGGCGAAAAATGGACAAAGGAAGCCATTTTGTCTCCTGCTGTGGGCATGTTGCTTGCTCCTGTTTTGCTCGGGCTCGCTGGTTTGTTTTTTCTTTTCAAGGCCAGAAACGATTCCAATCTGTTTGATTTTAGTTTGCCCCGCATGCCAAAGTGGCTTCAAGGAAAAAGCACTCCTGCCGATAAACCTATTGCGATAAGCAAATAAGTGGGGATTCTGGTGAAATAGAGAAACCCAAAACTACCTGCTATGATGAGCACATTGAGCTGGTTTACTTCAAGCGGTTGAAACAACTCAAATGCAGCAGAAACTACCAATCCACAACTAGCAGCCTGAATGCCTTCCAAAGAAGCCCTTACCAATCTGAATTTTTTGAGACTGCTCCAGAACCGAATGATGAAAAATATAAGTAACGTTCCAGGTAAAAATATGCCGGCAGCCGCTACAATAGAACCCAGGAGTTGCCACCAGCCACCAAGGGGACGCATTGCCAGCACACCGATATAGCTTGAAAAAGCAAAAACAGGACCGGGAATCCCTTGTGCCAACGCATAGCCCGACAAAAATTCTTCAGCACTCAGGTATTGTTTAAACTGAACAAATTCCTTGAACATGAGCGAAATAAGCACTTGCCCGCCACCAAAAATCAAGCTTCCGTTTCTGTAAAAGTTTTCAAACAATCTCAACACCCGGGAGTCAGTAAAATGACCTAACAAGGCAGCAACAATAAATATGGCGGCAAACAGGATGAAATTGGCCCAATCAATTTTAAAGGGTTCTTCTCTGATTTCAATTTGCTTTTCCTTGAATTTTATAGCCGTTAACATGCCACCACCAAGCAAAAGCAAAGGTGCTACAAAAGGTTCCTGATAGAAATAGGAAACCGCACCTGCAATGCCCAGCAGCACAACAGAACTCGTTTTTTTGATCACTTTTTCGCCTAAGCGAAAAGCAGCCAATGCCACGATGGCAACAGCCATTGGTTGAATGAAACGCAGTGAAATAAAGTGCGCTGGCAACCTGTCGACCATAAAGGCAGCTATAGTCATGAGTGCTACAGCGGGAGTTATCCAAACGATGAGTGTGAGAAAGGCCAATCTTGGGCCACCAATCCGAAAGCCAATGGCAGTAATGGTTTGTGTAGATGTTGGTCCGGGCAAAATTTGACATAAACCAAAAAGTTCCAGCAACTCGTTCTGGGTCAGGAATTTTCGCTTTTGCACAAACACCTCCGAAAACATGGAAAGGTGTACAATTGGTCCGCCGAAAGAAGTAAGGGCAAGTTTAATTACTTCAAATAAAAACCAAGAATACCTCACCTTGTCCCGGTAAGCGAAGGGTGGTGCTGACGAACGAATGAATGACAGAATTGTACCCATTACAAAAAGAACGCCCTGGCAAACGGATTTGGCAGGGCGTTGGGTTTTATCTACATCAAGTACATTATTTTTTTAGTCCAAGCTCGAGCAATCGTTCATCCAGAAATTCACCTGCGGTCATGTCGGTGTATTTTTTAGGATTTTCGGCACTGATGCAAGAGGCCAGACTTGTTAAGTCCATTTCAGACCTTGGGTGCATAAAGAAAGGAATGGAAAAGCGTGAGGATTTCATTTTTTCCCTTGGTGGATTCACCACCCTGTGAATGGTGGACTTCAACACATGGTTTGTGAGCCTGTCGAGCATGTCGCCCACATTGCAAATGATTTGATTGGGCAACGCTGTGATGCTTATCCATTCGCCGTCTCGCCGAAGAACCTGCAACCCTTCTGCACTCGCTCCCATAAGCAAAGTGATGAGGTTGATGTCGCCGTGGGCGGCTGCCCGCACCGCATCGGCAGGAATTGAATCCGGATCTTCAATCGGATAGTAATGTATGGCTCTTAAAATACTGTTGCCATTTTTTACCTTGTCTTCAAAATTGTTTTCGTCCAAACCTAAATATATAGCTATAGCTTTTAATAAGGTTTTTCCTGCATGCTCCAGGGTGGCGTAGGCTTCCCGCATATTGGTATTAAACTCTGGAATTTCTTTAACCAACACATTGTCAGGATATTCGTGTTTTATCGGATCATCGTCTTGCACTTCCTGGCCCACATGGTAAAACTCTTTCAAATCGCCAGTAGAACGACCTTTGGCATGTTCTTTTCCTTTGCTCACATAGCCTCTTTGGCCAGAAATTCCTGGAATTTCATACGATCTTTTAATCTGTTCATCCTCGGCAAAAAATGCTTTTACCGAATCGTACAGGTTTGTAGTAAAAGTGTCGCTAAGTCCATGGTTTTTGATGGCTACAAAGCCAATGTTGTTAAAGGCGGTACCCAAATCATTTACAAACTTTTGTTTTCTTACAGGGTCATCAGAAGTGAAGTCTGCAAGGTCGAGTGAAGGTATGGCGTTTAATAATTCTTGTTCCATAACGGTGGTGGTGTTTCAGTTAACAAGCAAATGTATCATGTTTTTTGAAGTGTAAACATGATTTGAACATTTTTTGAAAATCCACCGCAGTTGAAGTTTCAAGCAAGTATCACTTTCACCTTGGTATGTTTTTCTTCCTGTAGCCCTAAAATATTACTTAAAGAGTATTTGCTTGCATTTGATTTTTTTGTGGCCACATCGTTGGACTACCTTTGAAACATGATTCAAATACCTATGGACCACTTAACGCAAAGTCCTAAAGTGCTACTCATAGACGACAACGAAACTGATAATTTGATTACCAAAAGGATTATTGAATTATCTAATCTCTCGAAGGATATTGTCATCAAAAATTCCGGTAGTGCTGGCTTAAAATATCTTAACGAGAATGAGAGCAACAGTAACGCTTTGCCTGATTTGATTTTTCTCGATATCAACATGCCGGTTATAGATGGTTTTATGTTTTTGTTTGAATATGAAAAAATGGCCCCTAGATTGGCAAAGGCGGCTCGAATAGTTATTCTTAGTAGCTCTGACAATCAGGCTGAGATAGAACGAATTATAGAGAATGAATATGTAATGAAACATGTTTTAAAGCCAATAAACCAAGCGGTTCTGGCTGCTGTTGCCAATGATTATCGAATAAATTTAGTGAAAGTAGCATAGGTTTATTTGGGGTAACTTTGCCCCATGCTTTCAAAAACAAGGGCTATTGTTTTATCCTCGCTCCGATATCAGGATAGTTCACTGATCGTTAGATTGATTACAAGAACGCTGGGCATTCAAAGTGTGCTTGTTCAAAGTGTTGGAAAGTCGAAATCCAGTTTTAAGGCCTCTTATTTTTTGCCGCTCAACGAATTGGAAGTAGTGGCTTATTTCAGTCAAAAAGGCTTAAGCAGGCTCAAAGAAGCATCATTGATTCAAGTGCCATACAGCACACAGTCAGATGTTTTGAAAATGGCCGTAGCCGGATTCATGGTCGAAGTAATTCAAAAATGTTTGCACGAAGGCGATGCACAAGCAGAATTGTATGACTTTCTGGTAGACGAATCAACACATCTCGATAAAGCAGAAAATATGGCCGCACTTCCACTTCAGTTTCTTTTTAAGTTGAGTGGGTATCTTGGTTTTCAACCGGGTTCTTTGGAGGAACTCACTGAAAACCAAATGCTTGATGCAAATTTGAATTTGCATCAAGCATTTGCTCAAATGGCAGAAGGTGCGCCTCTACCACATTGGAGCCGACAGGAAAGATTGCAATTGATGACCCTTTTTCTCACTTTTTTTCAATGGCATGTTGAAGGATTCAAGTCGCTTCAAACTATTGATGT
>JBBRCC010000096.1:0-16405 GCA_038205175.1 Cytophagales bacterium
ACTATAAGTACAAGTTTGGAAAAGTTGAAAAATTAAGTTCATTTCAAAAAAACAGCTAACTTTCTTTTTATCAAACGGTTGCAATGATTCCATTTAACAAACCTTTTCTCACTGGCAAAGAAACGCACTACATGTACGATGCAGTACAAACCGGCAAATTGTCGGGCAATGGCAAGTACACCCAATTATGCCACAAATTCTTTGAAGAAAAGTATGGCTTTCTGAAAAGTTTGTTGACAACGAGCTGCACCGATGCCCTTGAAATGGCAGCCATTTTGCTCGACATAAAACCCGGCGATGAGGTGATCATGCCATCTTACACATTTGTAAGTACGGCCAATGCATTTATTCTGAGAGGTGCCAATATCATTTTTGCAGATTCCATGCGGAACAACCCCAATATAGATGCTGAGCAAATTGAAGGGCTAATTACTGAAAAAACAAAAGCTATTGTACCTGTGCACTATGCAGGTATAGCCTGCGACATGGGTAAAATCATGCAGTTGGCAGCCAAACACAACATCCATGTGGTTGAGGATGCAGCCCAGGCTTTAGATAATTATTTTATTGATGCGGAGGGCCACCGGAAAGCGCTGGGTTCCATAGGACATTTGGCCGCTTTCAGCTTCCACGAAACTAAAAATATCATTGCAGGCGAAGGAGGCATGCTGGCCATAAACGACCAAGCATTTGCAGGAAGGGCTGAAATTATTTGGGAAAAAGGAACTAACAGGTCCGCATTTTTCAGGGGCGAAGTTGACAAATACGGCTGGGTAGATGTCGGTTCTTCATTCCTTCCTTCTGAAGTTGTGGCTGCGTTTTTGTATGCTCAGTTGGAACAAATTGCTACTATTCAGGCCAAAAGGGTAAAAATCTGGGATCAATACCAGAAAGAGTTGAAACATTTGGAAGACGATGGTTTGGTAAAACTGCCTAATATCCCATCTTATTCTACCAACAACGCCCACATGTTTTACCTTGTGTGCAGCAACCTCGATGAACGTACCAGACTCATTGAATACTTGAGATCGAAGGAAATTTCGCCTGTGTTTCACTACATCAGCTTGCACAAATCTCCTTTTTACCAGCAAAGGCATGATGGCAGAGAACTGCCTATGAGCGATTTCTACACAGATACCTTGGTGCGTTTGCCTTTATTTTATGAGTTGGAACCTGAGCAGGTTTCCACCATTACCCGCCACATCAACGATTTCTTTATCAGAAAGCATTAATCCAGGGTTCTTAAAAAAGCAATCAGCAACTGTTTCTGATTGGGAGTAAGGAATTTGGCTGCGTGTCGAGATTCAAAATCTGCCGACTGCATCAAATCTTCTAAGTTCTTGAATCTTCCGTCGTGAAAATAAGGATTGGTTTTGGCTAGCCCACGCAACGTTGGCGTGCGGAAAAAACCCAATTCCGTCTTTGAATGTGTGATTCTGTTCCTTCCCCGGTCTGCATGTTCAAGGGAAAGATTGATTGGCAAGGAGTCAGAAGTTGCTTTGTAAAAGGAATAATTGGTAAAAAGGGGAGGCGTATGGCAATTTGAGCAATGCCGCTCAAACAATGTCCATCCTTCCAATTCCTGGGTTGTTAGTTTTTCCTTCTTTTGAAACCAATTGTCCCAGCGACTGTCAGCATGGAGCAAACTTCTCTGATATTGTGCCAAAGCCCTGATAGCGTGAGCTATTTCAATCGTATCAGAACCAAATACCTTTTTAAACAAAGGTGGATAGAGAGGCATTTTATTCAACCTGTCTTCAAGTGCTTTCAAGTCTTTCCAGCCCATTTCTCCTTCCTGGTGAAGAGGCGCAAGAGAAACTGATTCCAGGTTTGAACCTCCACCATCCCAAAACAACTTTGGTGCCCAAGCCAGATTGATCAAAGCTGGCGTGTTTCGCATGGTTTTATTTCCTTGGTGACCTGTTGAGAATGGCGTGGAATCTGCAAAATGCAAATCCGATTTGTGGCACGAAGCGCAGGAAATGTCCCGTTGTGGCGACAAAGCTTCTTCATCAAAAAGCATGCGCCCTAGTTCAATACCTTCTTTTGTGCCAGGATTTCTGTTTGGCTCAGGCAATGGAGCCGGGAAATGAGCGGGGTAAGTAAAAATAGATAATTGTGAAGCTTCCTGTGGAGCACAAGCAACTACAAACACAAAAACCCACAAAAAGCTAAACCTGTTCATGGTCTGAGGCACCATTTAACCAACCTGGAAGATCGAACCCTGCCTGTAATTCATGGTGAAAACTTTGGAGCCCATCAAGCACTTGTTGGCTTCCGGGCTGAGGTGACGCAGGCAGCACACCTGCCGCCGGTCTGGCCAAAAAAGAAAATGCAATTTTGTGCTGAAAGGGAAGAGCTGCAAAACGTGTGAAATGTTCGTCTGCTGCTCCATCACGGTCGCAAAACCTAAAGAAAATCTTGTTTGAAGTTGTTGCCAAGTCTTTCAGTCGCTTGCTTCTACGCTTCCACTTTTCCATGGCCTCCCCGTTGCTTTTATAGTGTAAAAAATGTACTTCAATGCCTGATTCTAATTCCCCCACCGGGTATTTCAATGGGCCAGCAACATACTTTGATTGGCTTAGCATGGTGATATTCTCCACGTCTATATTTTCCCAATTTTCGAGCAGATTTATGTAACAATCAGGATAGAGAAAAAGACCAATAAAAGGTGTGTTGAAAGGCAATTCATAATATTTATATACCTCTGCTCCCCAACAGTTGTTGGCTACGATGGCAAAATCTGTATTTGCTAGTTTTGACCTGCGGGCTTTCAACTCAGCCATCTTTTCGATGTGCTTCCTTCGATTAGTCCACCATGTTTTCACAGCTTTCAGCATGTAGCAAAGGTAACAATTGCTGGTTTTTGGGCATTATTGCCAACAATTTATTCCACCAATGGGTTTGGCATGAAACCGCATATCATGATTACCATTGTTTCTGGTACCAACAGGCCATCAAGCCGAACCCGACAAATCGCCGAATTTTATACAAGTTTATTAGCTGCAAGGCAAACTGAATCTCAAATCATTGACCTGGTCCATTTGCCCGAGAACTTTCCGGCTTTGGTGTTCAAAAGAGAAAATCAACCAGCAGAAGTAGCAGCATTTCAGCAAATTATAGACAATTCACAAAAACTGGTTTTTGTTGTTCCCGAATACAATGGCTCTTTTCCGGGTGCGCTCAAAACGTTTATCGATTTGCTACGATACCCCGATAGTTTCAAGGGAAAACAGGCTGCTTTGGTTGGCTTAAGCTCCGGGGTTCAAGGTGGTGTACTTGCTTTGAGCCATTTGACTGACATTTTCCACTACATGGGCATGCATGTGTTTCCACAAAAAGTTCGCCTGGCCATGATAGACAGGTACCTGATCGATGGCAAAATAACTGAGCCATTGCATCTCCAATTGCTGGACGAGCAAATCAATGCCTTGCTCAAAACCTGAGTTTAGGTTAACTTGCTTGCTCATTCAACACAAAAACCATGAAATTTCTTTTCGCAGCCTTGCTGGCCTTGTTTTGTCTACAGGCATCTGCGCAGGCAGACACCATACCAGGTCGGGCCATGTACACCAATGGATTTAGCAGTTTCATAGATACCAAATTCAATCAGCACCTGCCCCGGTTTTCGGTTGAATGTTGGGCAAAAAGTCCTCAGGCTCCCAACAGCAGACAAGGAAAAGGGCCAGTACACTATGAAGAGAATTTTCAAATCAATTGGGATCATGTTTCTGGTGGCGCCCGGCATGCTCTCGTGTTGCGTGACTCTGCAGGAAGCTGGCATGGAGCCAGTTTCGGCGAAGATTGGGAACCAGACACATGGTATCATTTGGCCGGAACGTATGACGGTGTGATGATGAAAGCATACCGAAATGGCAAGTTGATGACTGCAAACCCTGAACCCAACGGGCCTGCACGACAGGAGCCTGCTACTTTAAAAATTGGCAAACATGCCCGCTTAAGTGGCCCGGAACATGAATTTCATGAAGGAACTACCGATGAAGTTCGGGTTTGGAGCCGTGCACTTTCAGAACAAGAAATCAGAGAGAACATGCACAAAACCCTTTCAGGAAACGAACAAGGTTTGGTGCTCTATTATCAGTTTAATGAGTGGCCGGTTGCTGCGGGTTTAGATAGCACATTGGAAAAAGTAAGTGGCCGAAACAGTGCAATTCTTGTGCAAAACCCAGTGCGAAGACCCAGTACTGCGCCAGTAGGAAAAGCAGAAAGTGCTAGTTCAAATATTGCTTCGACGCCCGGGGATTATGGAACTTTATATGATGTGCGATTCACCACCACTCAAATCTCGCAAGGAGGTCAACTAACGGCCACTTCTTTGTCCACCTCCATCGTTGGCGACACATTTACACGCTCTCAGGGCAAAGTAATTACCTCAAACTATTGGATTGTAAACCATGATGGCTTGTTGCAATGTGAAGGCAAAACAGCCCTTCTGATGCCTGAAGCAAACTATATGGAGCTCGAAGCTTTCAGACCATTTCCTCTGTGGTTGCTGCACCGGGCTTCAAACAGCGACAAAGCCTGGAAACCTTTGCGCACAGCTAGTCTAGAACAAGCTATGGGAGCTCCTTTTGTAATGCTGGAGTTTGACACGCTGGTTGAAGGTCAGTTTATCATTGGGCGAATAGACACATCTTTGATCACGACACGCCAACTTTTGCAGGTAGAAACAGCCATACCAAAAATTTGGATTTCGGAACGGAACATCAGACTAAAATCCGACGAAACTGCTTGGATAGGCGAATGCAGGCTTGAAGTGTACAACCTCCAAGGAAAAAAGGTAATTGATGTAAAGGTTGATTTGCAACAAAACACCCAAACCATTTTATCCCAAAATTTTGTATCAGGCTCAACCTACCTTTGGCGCTGTTCGAACAATCAGAAAAGATGCTTTGGTAAAGTTCTAGCCAACTAAAGGCAGTAATTTTGCCTGCCAGAAATCAAGTTGAGTGGCAAATCGCTTAAGATGGAACGCCTTTCCAAGCCAATCAGCTTAGAAAGAAATACAGCATCTGAGGTTTTCCAACATCAGATAAAATTCAATTTTTGGAACCAGAGCACAAGCCAGCAAGTTATCTTCGCAACTCAATTGTTGTGAAAAAAAATTCCGTTGCCATTATAGGTTCTGGTATTGCTGGCCTGGCCTCGGCCATTCGCCTGGCTGTTGCCGGATTTGATGTGAAAGTGTTTGAAGCCAATAGCTATCCAGGAGGCAAATTGTCGGCATTTGAATCCAACGGATACAGGTTTGATGCAGGCCCTAGCTTGTTCACTTTACCCGCCTTGGTCGATGAACTGTTTCTCCTTGCAGGAAAAACGCCTTCAGATTACTTTCTGTACCGGAAACTACCCGAAACATGCCGATACTTTTGGGAAGACAACACCCGCATTACCGCTTGGGCCGATTTGCCAAAATTTGCTCAGGAGGTAGAATCCAATACACAGGTTCCCAAAGAAAAAGTGACCCAATTTTTGAGCGATGCTGCCTGGAAGTACAAAACCGTTGGTGATTTATTTTTGGATCGCTCCCTTCATCAGCTCAGCACATGGACAAACCCTACAGCCTTGCGGGCTTACTTAAAAATTCCCTTTCTAGGTTTGTTTGGCACCATGCACAATGCCAACGAGTCCTATTTTCAGCATCCTAAAATGGTGCAACTTTTCGATCGGTATGCCACCTACAATGGTTCAAACCCATACCAAACTCCTGCCTTGCTCAACATCATTCCACATTTGGAACACAACGTTGGAGCATATTTGCCAGTGGGAGGTATGCGTGCCATTACACAAAGTTTACACAAACTGGCAATAGAACTGGGCGTACAATTTCATTTTAATGCCAAAGTTGAAAAAGTACTGTTCGAAGGCAACAAGGTGATGGGTTTGCTTGTGAACAGACAGCAAATCACAGTTCAGGAAGTTGTGTGCAACATGGATATGGTAAACGCCTACAAATCCATTTTGAAAGAAGCGCCACAACCAAAGCGACTGCTGCGACAACCAAAATCAAGCTCGGCTTTGATTTTTTATTGGGGCATCAAGCAAACATTCCCTGAACTGGGCTTACACAACATTCTATTCAGTCAGAATTATCGAGCTGAATTTGAACATATTTTTGCAAAAAAAACAGTGTTTGAAGATCCAACTGTCTACATCAATATCACCTCAAAATATGAGGAGCTAGATGCTCCGACAAGTTGCGAAAACTGGTTTGTGATGGTCAATGTGCCTAGCCATGACGGGCAGGATTGGGACAACATCATTGCCAAAACAAGACGACAAGTCGTTTTGAAAATCAACAGAATGTTAGGCGTTGATCTTGAACCACTCATCGAATCAGAAGAATTGCTCGAACCTCGAACTATTGAGCTAAAAACCTCATCATCAGGTGGTGCTTTATATGGCAACAGCAGCAACAACCGCTTTGCAGCCTTTTTGCGCCACCCCAACTTTTCCCCAAATTTCAGCAATCTGTGGTTTTGCGGTGGTAGCGTTCATCCGGGCGGGGGCATACCTTTAGCCTTGAGTTCAGCAAAAATCACAACCGACATGATGTTAGGAAAACGAAAAAACTGAGACCTTTGACCAACATGCCCAACAACAATCTCCTGCCTGAATTATGGATGAAGAGAGCCCAGACCCTTGCCGAAAGGGGACTGGGGTTTGTTTCGCCCAATCCTTTGGTGGGCTGTGTCATTGTGCATCAAAACCAAATTATTGGAGAAGGCTGGCACAAGCAATATGGGGAGCCACATGCAGAAGTAGAAGCTATAAAATCTGTATCAAACCACGATTTGCTGGCAGAAAGCACGGTTTATGTAACACTGGAGCCTTGTGCACACTATGGAAAAACGCCGCCTTGTGCAGATTTGCTGATGGAGAAAAAAGTGCCTCATGTGGTAATTGGGCACCAAGATCCGCACCCGCTGGTGGCTGGCAAAGGAGTTGAAAAACTGCGACAGGCCGATATGAAGGTAGATGTTGGCTTACTGGAGAACGAATGTCGATTTCAAAATCGACGGTTTCTGACCAAAGTTGAAAAAAACAGGCCTTATATCATTCTGAAATGGGCTCAGTCGGCGGATGGGTTTATGGGCAGAACAGGCGAAAAAATTTGGATCAGTTCACCTGCTTCCAAGCTGTTGGTTCATTCATGGCGAACAGAAGAAGACGCCTTTCTGGTAGGTGCCAATACCGTTGTGAACGACAACCCTAAGTTGAATGCCAGGTTTTGGCCAGGTAAAAATCCAATGAGAATTGTGATTGACCCTGACCACATTGTGCCCGAAAGTGCACACGTGCTCGATGGAACCCAGCCAACATTTATATTTACTGCCGACCCTGAAAAAGTAGCTAAAAAGAATGAGGTTGGATTGGCAACGTTCGTGTTGCTTCAACAGGAAAACCCGGAAATTGAGCTCCTGCGCTCCCTGGTGCAACAAGGTATAAATTCTGTAGTAGTGGAAGGCGGTACTTACACCATCAATCGATTTATCCATTTAAACCTTTGGGATGAGGCAAGGGTTTTTTTGTCAGAAAAAAATCTGAAAATGGGCATAGAAGTGCCGACCATATCCATCTCAAGGGCTTCAGCTACCAACATGGATACGGACTACCTGCATACTTTCTACAATCCAAAGTCAAGTTAAAAGCCAGACACAAGCTCTCCGAACGTTGCCCCCACCAAAAAAACGAGAAGAAACACAAGCAATAAACACGAATATCCACCTATTTTTGCAACCTACTCAAAACCAGATCTCCTATGTTCGACATGATGAAAATGCTTGGCAAACTCAATGAAGTGAAAGCCAAAATGGGCGAAATAAATGCCAAAGCAGAACTATTGACACATACCGCAGAAGCAGGCGCAGGTTTGGTGAAGGCAACCGTGAGCGGAAAAAGAAAGCTCATCACACTGGATGTTGACCCAAGCTTGCTGAACAACCAAGACCCGCAAATTCTCACCGATTTGATTGTGGCTGCCACCAACAAAGCCCTCAAAGAAGTTGAAGAAATGGTGAAGGAAGAAGTGAAAAAGTCTACTGAAGGAATGTTACCTAACATTCCAGGTTTAGACCTCAGCAGTTTAGGCTTAGGCTAATACATGCAGGAACTGGCCATTGTTATCCTCAACTGGAACGGCCTTTCATGGCTGCAACAATTTCTACCTGTCGTGGTTGCCCATTCACCAAAAAACACAGTGGTGGTGGCCGACAATGCTTCTACCGATCATTCCATTAGCTGGATTGAAGAGCAGCAGCCAGAGGTTAAGATTATCAAACTCGACAATAACTACGGCTTTGCAGAAGGTTACAACAGGGCACTTCAGCAACTGGATGTCCAATTTGCCTTGCTTCTCAATTCAGATGTAGAGGTAAGCAACAATTGGGTAGAACCCCTGTTGGCCACCATGAAGCAAAATCCCAATCTGGCAGCTTGCCAACCCAAAATCAAGGCTTTTCAAGACAAAACCAAATTCGAATATGCAGGCGCAGCGGGCGGTTTCATCGACCATTTAGGGTACCCTTTTTGCCGTGGCCGCATATTCGATAATCTGGAAGAAGACAAGAACCAATATGATGACGCTACTTTAGTATTTTGGACAAGTGGCGCTTGTATGCTGGTGCGCATGGCTGCATTCAAGGAGCAACATGGCTTTCATCCCGGCTTTTTTGCCCACATGGAAGAAATAGATTTATGCTGGCGATGGCAAAATCAGGGCTACCAATTGGGCTACTGTCCCGACTCTGTTGTTTACCACATTGGTGCGGGCACGCTCAAAAAATTAAGTCCCTTCAAGACCTTTCTCAATTTCCGCAATGGCCTTTGGATGTTGTTCAGAAATTTACCCAAAAAAGGTTTTTGGATCAATATTTTCCTCCGCCTTTGCCTCGACGGCGTGGCAGGCTTACAGTTTTTGGCTAAAGGCCAATTCAAACATACCTGGGCCATTATCAAAGCACATGTTTACATGTACCAACATGTTTCAACATGGCTGAAGGAAAGAAAACAATTAAATAATAAACATGCCCCAAGAGATCACCACACCATTTTTTCAGGCTCATTGGTGATGCAGGCCTTCGTACTTGGAAGAAAAAAATTCAGCGATTTACACTGGGTTAGAAAAGACTAGTTTCAGCGTTTCGAATGTCCCGGCTAACAAATGGAAAACGACACCTTTATAATATGTGCTAAACTGCAAGACAACTGTTTTTACTGCAGCGTGCAAACCAAATCATCTTTTTCTACGAAACTACCTATTTCGAGTGCTACAGAAGACACTTTTCCATCTGACGGAGCACTTACAATGGTTTCCATTTTCATGGCTTCGATAATAAACAGCGGTTGTTTGGTTTTCACTGATTCGCCGGGCTTCACCAAAACTGCCGATAGCTTTCCTTGCAGCGGGGAGCCAATTTCGTTTGCCTGACTCACTTTTTGGTTTTGCTTTTTGCTTGGCTGAAATGCCCGATCACGCACCTGAACCTGAATATTTTGGCCATTCAATTGAAAACTCACCCTTCGCATGCCATTTTCGTCGACCTGCGACGGGGTTCCCAATAGTTTTATTTGAACCAATTTACCGGTCGAAAGCTCAATTAACACCTCTTCTTCTTCTTTCAAGCCATAGAAGAAAGCCGTGGTTGGCAGTTTGCTCACCACCCCAAACTCCTGATTGAACCGATAATATGCTTCAAAAACCTTCGGATACATTTTCCAGCTCAGGTAGTCTTCTTCCGTTTGCTCGCTGCCAAACTCTTGCAGAAATGCCTTGAAATCGCTTGCCAAATCCAATGCCGGCAAATACGAATTAGGCCTGCCATTCAGTGGCTTTTCATCCCCCAAAATCAATTTGCTCAATTTCTCTGGCAAACCTTCTTCAGGAAAACCCACATGGCCTTTAAAAAATTCCTTCACCGATTCCGGAAAAGAGAGTTCACCTGCCAGTTCGAAAAAGTTTTCTTCGGTCAGGTTGTTGGTGGTGAGAAACAAGGCAAAATCACCCACAATTTTAGAGCTTGGAGTCACTTTTACAATGTCGCCAAACAATCGGTTGGCCACAGCATAGTTCTTTTTAATGTCTTCGAATCGGTGCTCCAACCCAAGGCTTCGGGCTTGTGGGCGCAAGTTGCTATACTGCCCACCTGGAATTTCGTGTTCATAGACCTGGGCTGTGCCTGCTTTCAGTTCCGATTCAAACGGATAATACATTTCACGCACATCTTCCCAATAGTTCGACAGCAGGTTTAAGCTTTCCAGGTTCGTTTCGGGTTCTCGATCGTGGCCTTTTAGCATAGCTACCATCGAATTGAAATTGGGTTGAGAAGTGAGTCCGCTCATCGAAGCCAAAGCCACATCAACAATATCTACGTCTGCTTCAATGGCTTTCAGGTAAGTAGCTGGCTGTATGCTTGAAGTGTCGTGTGTGTGCAGGTGAATGGGCAAATTCACAGCTTGTTTCAAAGCAGCTATCAGTTCTGCCGCAGCGTAGGGTTTAAGCAAACCCGCCATGTCTTTAATGGCCAGTATGTGGGCTCCATAATCTTCGAGCCTTTTGGCCTTTTCGATATAGTAGGCGAGGTTGTACTTGGTGCGGCTCAGGTCTTGCAAGTCGCCCGTGTAGCAAATGGAAGCTTCGGCCACAGCTTTGGTTCGGTTTCTTACCGCCTCAATACTAATTTTTATCTCTGTGAGGTTGTTGAGTGAATCAAAAATTCTGAAAATATCCACTCCGTTTTCACTGGCTTTTTCAATGAATTTTTCCACCAGGTTGTCGGGATATGCCTTGTAGCCCACTGCGTTTGATGCCCTCAACAGCATCTGAATCAATATATTCGGCACGGCTGCTCTCAGCAAGCGCAAGCGTTCCCAAGGGCATTCGTGCAAAAACCGAAGGGCTACATCGAACGTAGCGCCACCCCAGGCTTCTACCGAAAATATATTGGGTTGGTGCCACGCCAAACCTGGCGCCACTTTCAGCATATCAATAGTTCGCATGCGGGTGGCCAGCAAACTTTGGTGCGCATCACGGAAGGTGGTATCGGTAATGAGCACTGGTTTTTGTTGTTTCACCCATTTGGCCAAACCTTCAGCACCCAATTCTTCCAGTTTTTGTTTCGAACCCGGTTTTGGCGTTTCATGAGCTGGAAAAGAAGGAACTTTGGGATCTCTGAAAATCTTGTTGCTGTCTACAAATTTTACATCTGGGTGCCCGTTCACATTCAAATCTGCCAGGTAGCGCACCAATTTTACAGCCCTGTTGGTTCGTTTCGGCAGTTTAAACAGATTCGGGTTTCTTTCTATAAAGTTTACCGTGGCAAGTCCGTTTTGAAATTCGTGGTTCGATATCACATTTTCCAAAAACCCGATATTGGTTTTCACACCCCGAATCCTGAATTCTCTCAAGGCTCTGAGCAAGCGTTGACAAGTGCCTTTCATGGTGCGGCCCGAGCAGGAAACTTTCACCAACAACGAATCGAAAAAAGGCGAAACTTTCATACCGGCATAAGTACTGCCTTCGTCGAGTCTGATGCCAAAACCGGTGCCCGAGCGGTAGGTAATGATGGTGCCAAAATCTGGCTGAAAACCATTTTCCGGGTCTTCGGTGGTGATACGACACTGGATGGCAAAACCCCTGCACTGCACGTCGGCCTGGCTGGCCAAAAATATTTGCGGGTCGCTTAATTTGTGCCCTTTGGCAATCAAAATCTGCGAGCGCACAATGTCGACCTTGGTAATTTCTTCCGTTATCGTGTGTTCTACTTGTATCCGTGGGTTTACCTCTATAAAAAAAATGTTGTTTTCAGGGTCGATCAGAAATTCAACCGTGCCCACATTGTTGTAGTTCACTTTGCTGGTAATGGTGAGGGCATAGTTGTAGAGCTTGTCTTTTATTTCCTGCGATAAATGTGGTGCAGGCGCCACTTCTACCACTTTTTGAAATCGACGTTGCACCGAGCAATCCCGCTCAAAGAGATGCAAAATATTGCCATGGTTGTCGGCCATGATTTGAATTTCGATGTGCTTAGGGTCTTGAATATACTTTTCGAGAAAAAGTGTATCGTCGCCAAAGGCTTTCCCTGCTTCACTTTTTGCTTCTGAAAACGCCTGTTGAAGTTCTGATTCGGTTTTCACCACCCGCATGCCTCTGCCACCGCCTCCCGAGGCAGCTTTCACCATGACGGGAAAACCAATCCGCCTGGCTTCTTCCAGCGTAATATCGTAGTTGGTAAGTGCCACCTGACTGTCTTCTATCACTGGCAAACCAGCCTCTCGGGCTATTCGTTTGGCCGTGACTTTATCTCCCAAGGCCTCCATTACTTCCGGTTCCGGGCCAACGAAAATGATGCCTTCTTCACGGCATCTACGAGCGAGTTGCGGGTTTTCGCTCAAAAATCCATAGCCAGGGTGAATGGCGTCTATTTGATGCTGTTTGGCCAGCGAAATAATCCCTTCAATGTCCAAATAAGGTTTTAGTGCACTTTCACCATCGCCAATCTGGTATGCCTCATCGGCTTTAAACCGATGCAAGGAATAGCGATCTTCGAAGGTAAACATGGCCACCGTGCGGACATTTAATTCGGAGGCAGCACGCAAAATCCTAACGGCAATTTCGCCCCTGTTGGCGACAAGAAGTCTTTTAAGATTTTTGAGTTGTGTGTTCATTCTTTAGGCATTCGTTTACTTTGCAATATGAACAGCGAAACAAGTTCGACCCAAACCAACACGCAGATGGAGCAGCTTTATGCCCATTGGGGGAAAACCATGTTTCCTGATATTGTGCTAAAACTGGCAATAACAGGCCAAACGATCAAATATTTTGATGTTTTTAGACGAAAATGGCTCATTTTAACTCCAGAGGAGTGGGTAAGGCAGCATTTTGCCCACTGGTTGGAACAAGAAAGAAGAGTGAGCCGGGGTATGGTCAGGCTCGAACATGGGCTGATGGTGAACCAAATGAGCAAGCGAGCCGACGTGGTGGTTTACAAGGCCGACCAAAGCATTTTGCTGCTGGGTGAAATGAAGGCTTCTTATGTAGACCTGAATGAAAACACCGTGAAGCAAATGGCCATGTACTACCAAAAGTTTCAGGCAGATTGGTTGGCCATCAGCAATGGTAAAAGCACATTTTTTTGGAAAAAAACAGAGGAAGGAATTTGGCAGCAAATATCGAATCCGGGATTTTGACTGAGAGGCAACATATTCATATTCAGGGCGAAAGCGACAATGTTTCTCCGAACACCGAGAGAATTATTTGTTGTTTCACCGACATACAGATTTTTGCAAACCAGGATCAAATAGCTTGGTAGAGCACCCATTGAATCTGCGCCCAAGGATATTTCAGCAATTTGAAATCAGGCAATGAAAATGCTCAAAGCAAACCAATATCTAATCATTGTATTTTCAATCTAAGTTTCTCTGTTTCTAATTCCATGCTTGAATTGAGCGAAAATTGAGTTTAATGTATTGATTGTCAATTGGTTAGTGAGGATATGAACCAGGGCGTCAGGAAATTGTGAAAGATATTGCTTGAAGAGGCATCCACAAATGGGGAATGAGCAGGAGCAACAAGAAAAGTACTGCCTCCAGGGTACAGGTTCTACCTGATTTTATACTTTCAGTCGCCATTAGGTGTATTTTCATACCATTTAAACCGATTGCGCTGGTAGAACTGCTCGTAAGTTTTAATACCGTTACTTGTACAAGGTTGCATTTCGGTTTGACGTAGCGGATCTGTTATGGTAACTCTTGTTGGCGTTTGTCCAAGACAGGTTATGCATGGTGGCTGAGATTGAGCTTGTAATTTCAAAACCGGCAGAGTTTAACATATATAGAAAATTAGATTTTTCATGTTATTTAATCTTGATACCCGTGAATTTCATTTTTTTTGATTCGACATCGTTTCCATTTTCTATTCTAAATTTATTGGTTTCGATTGTCAGTTTCCCCGTTTTTTTATCAACAAACCCGTATGACATATTGCCTGGCACCCAAGTTCGATCAGGTGTTGGAACACATGTTCCCCCACCAATTCTTCCAAATTGATAATAAGAAATTCCTCCACTAAAGATTGAATACCAATTTCTAATCGGAAAATTTCCAATACTTAGCGAAGATCTGCACGGGGCAGGCTCAGTAGTTTCAGAACCTGGAATTATATAAACTGTGAGAGTATCTGCCGGATTGTCGTTGATGTAGCCATGCCACACCCCAACCCACTTTAATTCTTTTGCAAAATAGATTCTACGTGTAAAAGAGGCGGTACCAGGATCGGCAGGGTTGCAGTTTTTATTTGGTTTTTTGGTTACGGTCAACTTTAAATCAAAGAATGGCGGAAAGGGGCCTGTACTAAAACTTCTTGATACTCTGCGTGTGGTGAGAATTTCACTACCCACTTCCCATCGATAAGATACAGAATCTTTTGGGTTCTCTGGTTCTTCAGCCTCAGCTACAAAGGTTTGGGTAGCAATCGTATCTGCATCCATATCTATCCATTGAGGGTACCATTCCAGAAATTGCTCACCAGTGGTTCCCCAACTTCGTTCCCAAACTTTGAAATTGGCGGTGGTTGGTTTTTGGTAGGCGCAAGGGTCTACTTTTTCATCACACCCCATGCAGCCCGCAAGCACTACCAGGCAAGCAAGGAAGTAGTTAAGATAGCGGTTCATGTTTTTTTTCATTAAAATTTTGATTGCCACTCATTCGCCACGGATTTTGGGCATTACAATCTTCGATCTGGCTTAGCGGTTGCTCGTTTGTGCTGGTCAGGTTGTCGGCACCATCGCTAAGTCCTGTATTGTTGTAGTTCGCAAAGCCAAAATCCTGCCTGACCAATTCCCAGCCATCAGCAGGTAAGTTATCTGGATTCAGGTCTTCTTTGAGCAAATTGCGCAAATAAGGAAAGGTCGTGCTGGAAGAAGCCGCTACAAAAGGAGACGTTTCGGGAGACACCAAGTATGTGCTACCACCAGGGTACAGGTTTTGCTTTATTTTAAACTCCCAATCTCCACCGGGTGTGTTCTCATACCACTTGAAGCGATTTCTTTGATAAAATTGTTGATAGGTTGGAATGCCAGTGCCCATTGAACAAGGTACCATCTCGGAATATCGGGCTGGATCGGTTATGGTAACTGTGGATGGGCTTTGTTGAAAGCAAGTAACACAGGGTGGAACCTGGGCTAAGAGGCCTATTGGTAAAAGAAGATAAAATAATGAAGGGATAAGATTTTTCATATTATTTGACTTTAGTTCCAATGAATTTTAAATTCTTAGTTTCAATTCTTACTCCATTTTCTAATCTGGAAATACCGGATTCAATTGTGATTTTCCCCGTTTTTTTATCAACTATACCATAAGCTCTATTTTGGGGTACCCAAGTTTGGTCAGGTGTTGGAACACATGTTCCCCCACCCGTTCTTCCAAATTGGTAATAAGTACTACCACCACTAAATATTGAATACCAACCTCTTATTGGAAAATTTCCAAAGCTGAGCGAAGTTCTGCAAGGTGCTGGTTCGGAAGTTTCAGTACCTCTAATGATGTAAACTGTTACTGTATCAGCCGGATTGTCGTTGATGTAGCCGTGCCAAACGCCTTCCCATGCAAATCTAACATTGGTATGATATATTCGGCGGGTAAAGGTGGCTATACCAGGGTCCGAAGGGTTACAGTTTTTATTTGGCTTTTTGGTTACCGTTAGCTTTAAATCAAAGAATGGCGGGACGGAATTAGCAAAAGTTCTTGAAACCTTGCGGGTCGTGAGAATTTCGCTACCCACTTCCCATCGATAGGTCACTAAGTCATTGGGATTTTCAGGCTCTTCGGCTTCTGCCACAAAGGTTTCAGTTGCTATGGTATCTGCATCCATATCCTGCCACTGAGGGTACCATTCCAGAAATTGCTCATCAGTGGTTCCCCAACTTCGTTCCCAAACTTTGAAATTGGCGGTGGTTGGTTTTTGGTTGGCGCAAGGGTTTGGGTCTTTTTCCTTACAACCCCCCAGTGCCACCAGCACTGTAAAGGTTAAAATTTGCAACAAGCTTTTCATATCATTTGGTTTTTTTTGGGCTTCTAATTCCATACCTGAATTGAGCAAAAATTGAGTTTTATGTATTGATTGTCAACTGGTTCGTGAGGATACGAACCAGGGCGTCGGAGGGTTGTTTGTGTAGTTGTCCGATTGATTCGGCAATGTTTCCCCGAAAAATTTGCAACTTAGTTCCCATCCATCTTCTACTTTAAAATCTTTTTCAGAAGGTAATGCAAAAAAAGCCCTTGTGTTGGGTTGGTCACCTAGTGAATAGAAGGGTGAGGCATTTACTTGTTGGCTTTGGTTTTGGTTAATTAGTTGCCAAAACTCATAAGCTCGATTGCCACCAGAAAT
>JBBRCC010000097.1:0-16087 GCA_038205175.1 Cytophagales bacterium
CCCTTCCACTCGTCAGTGGTAATTTGGGCATCTTTGGATACTTTATCTTCTACAAACTCCTCCAACTGCTCACTCGATGCGTTTTCAATCAAGGTGGCATACCCATGGCCTATGCCCTTCTCGCCACGCCTTTCTATTGACATGATTACCAGCCGTTTACTGCCTTTAGATCTGCCTTTCTTGCCCGCTTCCCGCTGGCCAATCATAAACTCATCTACCTCCACTTGCCCCTCAAGAGGGTACCTGCCAAGGCTTGCCATAGCTTCTTGAACTTTCTTTCTAAACAGCCAAGCTGTTTTTTGCCTGATGCCCAGTTCCCTTCCCAGCTCACAGCTGGATTTACCCTTTTTGGCCATTGACATTTGATATATGATCCAGAAAGCTTTCCAGAGCGGGAACTTGACCTTGTGAAACAAAGTCCTGGCGGTGGGCGAGTCGATATGGTTACAAAATTGGCACTTGCGGCTTAGGGTATCATACACCCTGGAATAGGTACTATTACCACATTTTGGGCAATAAAAGCCGTCAGCCCACTTGATATCCGCTAAATTTTGAAGTGCTTTTCTATTGTCAGAAAAGGCAGTATGAAATTCCAAAATAGTTGAAAATGATAGCTTTGCAGTTGGCATAGGAACTTGTAGATTTGTTTGTTTACAAGTGTACAAACACTGGTATGTCAAAACACGTCATACCGACCAAAAAAGTTCAGGAAATTAAACGCCTGATCCATTTTCTTTGAATTAGATGAAGAAGACCACATCACATCGCTAGCTCAAAAGCCAGACAGAAGTTTTGCGGAAATACTACAGTTGCTCATCCAAATTGGAGACGACCAGGTTGGCAAAGTAGCCAAAGACACGCCTGGCTGGAACAAATATTTTCGGCTTTGGCAGAATCAATGTTTATAAAACACTTGAGGCAGGTTTGGCAGCGGTATCGGTAAAAGATAAAGTTGAAAGTAATATTTGGAATTTTTTTCTAAATCCAGCGCCGGGTAAAATAAAGCTTCAAAGCAATAAGGCCAAATCGCTGTCCAGCGGCCAAGTCATCGATTTACTGGCAAGAAAACAATACCTTTCGAGGGCAGCATTGGATGCAGGAACAGTGGAAATAAGGTTTCCTTCATCCATAAAATGTAATGCACTGATTCGCTGGATATCGGAGGGCAAAGTATTTCAACAAACCATTGTAATTTTATAGCACAATCATTTCATGAAGTTTTTTCTTCCTTTCTTTTTCATCGCATCGCAAGTATTTTCCCAAAGCCCTACCCGTTTTTTTCCAGAAAAAGATCTTATGCCAGTCGGGGTATACTATTATCCTGAGCAATGGCCCAAAGAACAATGGGAACGAGATGTTAAAAAAATAGCCAGCATGGGGTTTGAATTCACTCATATTGGTGAATTTGCCTGGTCGACTATGGAGCCGGAAGAAGGAAAGTATGATTTTGCCTGGATGGATGAAGCACTTCGGCTGGCCGACAAATACAAATTGAAAATGATTCTATGCACGCCTAGCCCTACACCACCTGCCTGGCTCACCCAAAAATATCCGGAAGTGCTGATGGTGAATGCAGCAGGCCGAACCATGGAGCATGGATCAAGAGAGCACTTTTCGTGGAGCAGCGCAAAATACAGGGAACTTGTAAGCAAAATAGTAACCCAACTAGCCACCAGATATGGCAAAGATAAGCGGGTTTGGGGTTGGCAAATAGACAATGAACCCTCGCATTATTTATTTGAATACGACTACAGCGAACCTGCACAAATGCAATTCAGAACCTGGCTTCAAAAAAAATATGGAAGCGTAGACAATTTAAATGCAGCCTGGGGAACGGCTTTTTGGAGCTTAAAATACAACAACTTCGGTCAAATCAGAATTCCCAACCAACAAGTACAAGTTCAGCAAGCAAATCCGCATGCCATCCTTGACTTTCGGAGATTTACAGCCGCTGAATGTGCAGACTTTGTTAGCTTTCAGAACAAGATCCTTCGGCAATACATCAATGCTGAGCAGTGGGTAACCACCAATTTTATGGGCAACCACACACCCAATGATATTTCGCTCAACAAAGACCTGGATTTTATCACCTACACTACCTACCCTGTGGCTGGCTATAGCCGGGGGATAGGAGAGCAGGGTTTTCGAATGGCCACACCATCTATCATTGGTTTCAGCAACGACTTTTTTCGTCCTGTAACTGGTGTCACCAGGGTAATGGAACTTCAGCCCGGCCAGGTAAACTGGGGCTCTTTCAACCCGCAACCCATGCCCGGAGCTGTAAGAATGTGGCTTTACCATTCCTTTGCAGGCGGTTGCAAAATGGCTTGTTCCTATCGTTTCCGCCAACCTTTGTATGGTGGAGAACTGTATCATTATGGAATGGTTGGCCCTGATGGCGTCACTCCTTTACCAGGTGGGCTTGAATATTCAAAAGTTTGCCAGGAAATGCTGCAGCTGAGGAAAGAGTATAAACCAGGGCAAAAGAATCCAAAGTCTTACACAGATCGAAAAACAGCACTGATGTTTGTGAGGGACAATATTTGGGATATCAACTATCAGCAACAAACCAAGGAATTCAATGCTGTAAACCATGTTACCAAATATTACAATGTCGTAAAATCCTTTTGTGCTCCGGTCGATGTGGTAGGCGAAGCGGCCAAATTCGAAGATTACAAAGTTTTGGTAGCCCCTGCCTACCAGTTGTTGGACAAGGGTTTGGTAGATCGTTGGAAAAAATATGCAGAACAAGGAGGACATCTGGTGCTCACTTGCCGGACAGGACAAAAAGACCGCAATGGCCATGTTTGGGAAATGCCATTTCAGGAACCCATTGCAGAGCTGATAGGCGGAAAGGTGCTGATGAACGACATGCTACCTGCTGACTACTTTGGAAAAGTGGACTTCGAAGGCAAAAGCTATAAGTGGAACAATTGGGCAGATATCATTGAACCTCAAGGAGATGTTGCAGTTTGGGCTAAGTTTGCAGATCAATTCTACACCGGAAAAGCTGCAGTTACCCACAAAAAAATTGGCAAAGGTAGTGTCACTTTTATAGGAACGGATACCGATGAATTTATACTGGAAAAAATGGTTTTGGCTAAAATTTATAAAGAGGCAGGAATTGGCATACTTGATTTGCCCGAAGGGCTTGTGGTAGAATACCGTGATGGGTTCGGCGTGGCCCTTAACTACCACAGCACCAATACTATTGAAGCTCCGCTACCCACAAATGCAAAAATCATTGTTGGAGGAAAAAACCTGCTGCCCACAGGCGTTGTGATCTGGAAAGAGTGATGATGGAGACATAATCTTCCCCTTGTCCTTGTTTGCAAAGGTGGCGGTTGAGAAAGCCGCTTGCCACTATCGCTTATGGTAACCTTTCTGGCGCCAAATATCGAATAGCGGAATTGGGTGGCTATGGTTCATGTCAGTAAAAATTAGCCTGTTTACATCAGAATCCGGTGCGGGCAGGCTGGAGAATCCTGAAGATTTTTTGTATCCCAGTGCAGGAGTTTTTGCAAGAAAACAAGGTTTGAAACATGGGATTTCTGTGTGATGTTGGCTGCGTTGAAAACGAAAATAGTGATCGGGCTTGATGCAAACGGGTGGGCAGTGAATTTTTGATCCTAAAAAAGTATTCATTCTTGATGCAGTTCCTCCCACAACCCCGTTTTACTATTCGCTCCGGTGTGATGGTTTTCATGCCTGAAGGTCTGGAAGGATTGTGTTAAAGAAGCAGAAATAATCATTGAATGCAAACGAGAGCGAATGGAAGGTTTTTTAACTTTTCAAGAAGTCTGTTTTGGCTAATTGCATTTTCTACATGCAGATGCATATAGATGTTGAACCACAGGAGGCAAGTGAAAAAACATAAGACTAATAAAAACGACGTTTGGAAAATATGCGAAGGATGTGAGTTCCTACAATATAACATCGGAATTGCAAAGTCCGAAGAGTGGGTTATTTTTGAGAAATATTTGGGCTCTGGAGGTATAAAACAGGGGAAGGGAGACAGTGGCAATTGGGTGTAAAACGCAAAGCGAAACACCTCCCGGAGCAAACAGAGGTGATCAGAAAAACAAATTAACTACGGTATATGCAGCAAACTTCGATACGCCTTAATAAGTATATAAGTGAAAGCGGCCTATGTTCCAGGCGGGAAGCCGACCGTTTTATTACCAAAGGCGTTGTATTTATAAACGGACGCAAAGCCGATGTGGGCGATCAAGTGAAAGTGGGCGACAGGGTGCGTGTGAACGGGCAAGAACTGGAACCTATGCAAGGCGATGATATTATTTTCATAGCATTGAATAAACCTGTTGGTGTAACATCAACAACTGAAGATCATGTGCGCAATAACATTGTGCAATTTGTGAACCACAGCAAACGGATTTTCCCTATCGGTCGGTTGGATAAAGATTCGCAGGGCCTCATATTCTTGACCAACAATGGCGATATGGTAAACAAGATTTTGCGGGCAGGAAACAACCATGAAAAGGAGTATGTAGTAACGGTGAATAAACCACTCAACGAGGGTGTGCTTCAAGCCATGGCAAATGGTGTTCCGATGCTGGGCGTTACTACCAAAAAGTGCAAGGTGGAAAAGTTAGGAGCCACTTCATTCAGAATTGTTTTGATACAAGGGCTAAACCGACAGATACGCAGAATGTGTGAACATTTTGGGTATGAAGTAACTAAACTGGAACGGGTTCGCATTATGAACATAGGTTTGAAAGGCCTGCCGGTTGGCGAATGGAGAGATTTAACGGAAAGCGAAATGAAAGTCATTTACAGCTTGCTTGGAAAATCAACTGGTGTAGCTGAAAAAAAGTCGAACCCAAAACAGGCTATTCAAAAAGACAAAACGGAACCTTCAAAAACACCCACCTCAAAAAAATCTGTGAAAGGACATTCATCCAATAGCAGGTTTGGGAAACCCGGCAGAAAAAATGACAGCAAGCAGCGTGCAAAAAGCAAACCAGCTGGCAGATCAGGCAGGCGCTGATAACATCTGAGAAATGTGCCTTGGTGGTTTCAAAATTGCGCTGAAAAACCAGGATTGGTAACAGGCATTGCATTGATTGTTTAGCTGCATTGCACATGCAATTCTCGTGCCCTCCAGATGCAAGCAAAGGAGAATGGAGGTTGTTTTGATAGAAAATAAACTTTGTTTCAGGCAATAAAAACAAATGAACCATGAGACGAACCTGGCGGGCGAATTAAAAGAATTTAATTACAATTTGAAATTTATAAAAAAAGCCATATTTTTATTTCAAATATCGTCTGCCATGAATAATTTTATATCACGCTTGTTCATCCTTTTCCATTTCGTTGCGCTTCCTAATATAGTAAGTGCCCAGTTTGAAAGCTTAGCTTTTCCACAAGAATCAGGGAAGACTGAGCCTGTTTTTCAAGTCCAGGACAATGCACCCAAAAGATTAGGTACGTCCTATCGAGTTACAGCAAATGCCGATTCTGTTCCTCTAGGTCAATCTTTCAATTATCTTAACTTTTTACATCATGATCCCCGCATATTGGTTGATCCAATTACAAATTCGATAACATTTGTTAGAAGAGCAGGAATTTCAGATAATTTTGGTTCACGGACTCAAAATATGATTGTCTACGACAAGTCCACTGATTTGGGAAGAACGTGGACAATCAATGAAGGATTAATTTATGATATATCTGGCCACGGTGGCGATTCAATAGCCGTGAGGTACCCAATGAGTATGCTAATCCGTCAAAACAATGACCCTAGCCCTGATTCCGTCAAGTATTTTACTTTAGGCCCTGCTACTCAAATAGTGAGAAACAAATGGAGTGGAAGAGCATTTACACTTCAAAATACTAAAACTGTTTCGGCACAGCAGGACAGATTTCGTTATCAACCAATTATGAAGCAATATCGAATTACAGATATTTGCCATAGTCCTAAAAATGGATACACTGTAGAACACCAGATGCCTTTCGACAATGATGGAGGAAATGTGAATGCCAGAAGGTTTGTAAAAATCACTACTTTGAAAACAAATCAAATCGGCAACCTTGTAGTGAAAGAAGACAGCATTTTTATGCCCACTCCAGATCTAAAGCCAAATTTTCGTTATAGTTTGATGCCTCCTAAAATTGCATTCGACCCGACCGGCAAATTTGGTTATGTAGTGCAACTAGGCTACGATACCACTAGAAACCCGTACCAACTTTACGAGCCGATTATTTCCTTTACAATAGATAGTGGAAATCATTGGTCTGAGCCTAAAAGTCTGGACTTCAACTCGGGACCAAGTTTTAAAGCATTTAGAGACTCCATATTTGGCGACAGTATTAGATTTGCAGATATGCAATTTCCTGTAAGGGCGCTATACAGTTCTTCTTTTGAAACAGGAATTTCAGTTGACCAAAACGGGAATCTACATTTATTATTTGCGTTTTGTGTGGCCTCTGAGACCTTTACAAGTTCGACCTCCTTTGGTATTCATCCAGGTTTTAAAAAGTTAATGGGCTTGGCTATTGTCAAACCAGAAAATTACGATTATAATCAAGTAAGACCTATTTCGCTTGGTGAGTTCTTTGGTTTTCGTACCAAGTTTAATTTCTTAACTGCCACACTTGATTTTCATGACAACCGACTGCAAGTATCCAGAAGTAAAGATGGTTCAAAGCTAACATATTCATGGCTTTCAACAGACACTTTGGACAATGATAACCAATGCACGGGCTGTCATTCAGAACCGGATATTTATGCGGCAAGCTCTAAAGTAGGTACAGGTTCTGCTTATAACTTGTCGAGCACAAGAAATTATTCTAAAAACACAGATTGTCATGGCAAAATGGTATTTGCAAACATCTCGAAAGATGCGATTGATTTACAAGGCGACTCATTGCTTGTTCCAATAGTATATATGCGCTTCACCAGCGATTCGGAATCAGCATCTGTTCAAAATTATTACACGGGAATAGTAAAAATTCCGAATAACTACCCCACTCAGTTTTTTCCGTCTGCCACAATAGTTGGCACAGAAAAGCTAGCTTTAAACAAAGTAAAGTTCAGGGTTGCTCCAAATCCAACAAAAGGGAAGTTTAGCATTTTCGGTTTATCAAACGGCGAATATGATTTATCAATCATTGACTTACAAGGAAAACAAGTAGTTCATCAGCACTTTGCCCTGACTAACCAATCGGTATTTCATTTCGAAATTAAGGCTTTGCCAAAGGGTATTTATAATTGTAAAATTTCAAATACTGAAGGGATTCATTTTGTCAGACTCATTTTCGATTAACACTTTTCAGGTAGGTTGATTTACCTTTCATTTTAACTGATCTACTCGGCTTGATTGAAACAAGGTCAATTTAAAGGAAAGTTATGGTACAACTCCATTAACTTTTCAGCTTATTCAATCAAAAAAATCATTAAATCTGATGTTGGTCATTTGGTTGTGAAATTTTGAAAGTTTGATCCTCTTTTATTTCCTTTTACTCAATCATTTGACGATTATCTGGCGAGGTTCAAGCCTCGTTCCTTCAACCCAACGCTTCTAGCTTGTTTAGAAAACTAGCCATCGAAAACCATTTGACAAAACATTGTAGCTGGATTATAATCTGATTAGAAGGTAACGATTATTTATTAACTGGCCTAACACACCACCCAACCTGCTGCTCAGCGTAGGGCGATTCGTAGTGTTATTAAGGTTTGAATAAAATAGGCTTAAAATTTTGAGGCACAGCGATGTGTGTAGTTTCTGCATTGCACATGCAATTCTCGTGCGTCACGGTTGTAAACGAGGGCGAGTGGAAGGCGTAAAGTGGCGCAACAGCCACGGTGCTCAATCAGTTTGGCCCGCAAATGTTGGTGAATAGAATAGATCACGGAGTTGAACGCTATTTATAATCTTTGGAATCCCACATAGCTGCTTCTATCCTTGGCAGAAGAGTTTGGCTTCTAAAAGCAAATTCATTAGCAATGATTTAAACGTATCTTTGCACTCATTCAAATTGGTATTTTCCATAATACAGTGTTCTATGACCTTAAATGTCCAAACTACCACCAGCGCATCAGTTTATTGATTTTTCAGACTATGGAAGACCCGCAGCTAAAGTTATTGCGAACTCCCTAAAAAACACCTCTTTCACACCTATTCACGTTACGATCGGATTTATAATGTCTGGCCTCATTGCCATCTATTGTATCGTTCAGGGGCATTATTGGTTAGCAGCGTTCTTTCTGATTTTTAAATCTATTCTAGATGCTGCCGATGGAGAATTGGCTCGTGTAAAACAAACACCATCGTACACCGGCCGGTATTTAGACTCTGTAGCAGATATTGTATTAAATGCATTATTTTTCATTTCTATTTGGTATGTTACTGACACAGCCGTTTGGAAATGTTTTGTGGCTTTTTTGGGCTTGCAGTTGCAAGGCACGCTTTACAATTACTACTATGTCATTTTAAGAAATAAATTTGATGGCGACACGACCAGCCGTGTGATTGAAGATAAAACACCAACAGCGCTAAAAGGCGAAACGCAAAAGCACGTAAATATCCTTTTTGCGATGTATAAGACACTTTATGGTGCTTTTGATAAAACCATTTATGCCTTAGATCGCAATGCAGATAAAGGTGAAGCATTGCCAAATTGGTTGATGACAAGTGTGTCCACCTTAGGTTTGGGTTTTCAATTGCTCATTATTGCCGTTCTGCTTGCATTAGGCTTAAAAGCCATTATTCTGCCTTTCTTTTTAGCTTACACCCTCATGGTTTTTGTATTTATTGGCATCCGTAAATTTTTCTATTAACCAGCCATTTACCCCTCTACTTCAGTAAAAATTCAATAACCTTCAATCGCCAAATTTAAAACCTTATATCCAGGCCCAACGTACTTGATTCTCTGTGAGATTACTTAGTAAATCGGACGGGGTTGTCCTTTTCTATCGTGTTTTCTATGTTTATCATGCTGATCAGGAGCCGATTACCTCTATGCATACGAGCCAATTGAGCAGCCTTTTACTTTAAGTAGGCATTCGAACCAGTTTGACTACATGATTTTTCAACTATTTCGAAGCCAGGTTGGAAAGGTTTTTCATACCTGTCCCTCCAAGACGGGAGTCTGACATAAATGGAGTTCAAATTAAACCATTTTGTATTTTTATCATCTTTGATAAAAGGTTAAACATCCTTCCTCATTTCTACAATTGGACACTATGAGCAAAATAAATACAATAAAACTATTTTTAATTGTAGTGGCTTTTGGCTTACAAACTCTAAAAGCACAGCAAAACACAATATTAATAATTGCCGATGACGTAAGCCCTGATTTTTTTGGGTGTTTTAACACAACAACCGACACAGCAAATACACCAAACATTCGTGCTTTAGCAACAAGAGGAATAAAGTTCACCAAAGTTTGGGCTGCACCCGTTTGTTCACCTACACGGGCAGGAATACTAACAGGAAGATATTCATTTAGAACGGGGGTTGGCGGGGTAATTACAGGTGGAGCTTCCCCTCAAATTGATACAGAAGAAATGAGCATTGCAAAACTTTTGAAGTTTTACGCTCCTGTAACCTATAATACAGCTTGTGTAGGGAAGTGGCATTTAAACAACAATGCTCCGCTAAAAAGACTTAATCCAAACAAACTGGGATTCGATTTATACTCAGGAAATTTTAACGGGGCTATTCCAGGTTATTACGAATACCAGAGAATAAAGAATGGAAATCAAGATACAGTGACAACTTATGCTACAACGCAAACTACCAACGATGCAATAGCATGGATGGATACTATGAACAGAAGCAAACCATTTTTTCTTTGGTTGGCTTTCAACGCACCACATACCCCTTTTCATTTGCCCCCCGCCATACTTTGCAATACAACAGGATTGACTGGAACAACAGCTGATATAGCAGCTTTCCCTGAAAAATATTTTAAAGCAACGCTCGAAGCAATGGATTCTGAAATAGGAAGATTATTTGCTTTCTTATCATTGAATAATTTAATGGATAGCACAAATATTATTTTCATTGGAGACAACGGAAATCAACGACAAGTCGCACAAATAGCAAATCCAATAAAATCTAAAGGAACCATATATGACTATGGAGTTCGTGTTCCGATGATCGTTGCTGGACCTTCTGTAGTAAATGCAAATCGAACAAGCAATGAATTAATTTCTACACCAGACTTGTTTGCAACCATTGCCGAATTGAGTGGTTTTTCAACTTGGAAAAATTCAATCCCGGTGGGCACAATGGTCGATAGTAAAACATTTTTACCCATCATAAAAAATGAAACAGCAATCAATCGAACTTGGATTTTTTCAGAATCTTTTAATACACCATCTACCGAAACCGATGGAAAAACCATTCGCAATCAAGACTACCACTTATTGCGGTTGGACAATGGCAATGAAGAGTTTTATAACCAAACTTTAGATGTTGAAGAAAACAACAACTTGCTTATAAACACTTCAACCATGACTTCAGTGGACATAAGCAACTTTCGCTTATTGTGTGATAGTATTGGCGCATTAACAGGAGCTTCTGGATGCTTACCTCTATCCATCAGAGAACAAAGCTTACCGGAAAGGATATCTATTTATCCTAATCCCACATCTGGTTTTATAACAATAATGAATCCCGAAGCTCACGCAAATGCTGAAATGCAAATCAAAATAACTAACATCTATGACCAGGCTATTGAATTTTTTACCTTAAATTCTGAAATCAAAAATATAGATATTTCCACCTACAAGAATGGAATTTATTATTTGAAAATAACTTGTAGAGACGAAACACAATGTCATAGAATCATAAAAAAATAAAGATAAACTGACACAAAGCACAAACCCCAAAGGCACGAAAATGCGAACCAAAACATTTTCGAGTCTAAAAATGGATTATATATTTAGAAATGAAGCGTTTAGAGTTACCAGGTGCCTAGACGAAAATTTCGACTAGCTAAATAGATTTGTACGGAACACGTTTTTATCATTGGAATAGTAAAAAAGAAATTGACTACTCGTTCCTGGTGTAGTCAAGGTGTAACATGTTCTCAAAATTCTGTAACATATTAAAACATCACGTTCTTCAAATTTGCATCGTAACAATTCAGTTTTAACCCAAATATCGCAAAAATGAAGATTTAATAAATTACGCTGCCAATGATTGTGGCAATGGTTTTTTTATCTTTTACTGTAAATGCACAAGAAAAAACATGATTTCAGATATAAAAGATTGAGATTAAGCCTCACAAAAGGCATTAAAAATGAACATGGAAAAAAAGAAAGCCTCAACAACAGCTATGAATAAAACAGTTAATGACCTGAAATCATCCACCAAAATAGCTCCGTCCAGAAGGTATACTCCTATAATAAGCTATTATAATGACAACTAAAAATCACCTTATGAAAATTAACTTGGTGATAATAAAAATAACTCATAAGCTATATAAAAGAACAATGAAAGAAAAATTCATGGAAATTTCAACTAAGCACCCTATGCTCCAGACTTTAAATATTTATATTGCAATTGAAACAAGTAATTTTTGAAAAAAATGAAAATTTTTGATGCCATCATCATTGGTTCTGGACAAGCAGGAACACCATTGGTTTTTAAACTTGCCTCAAAAGGCAGAAAGGTTGCTTTTATAGAAAAGGAACATCTAGGCGGCACATGCCTTAATGTTGGATGCACACCTACCAAAGCCTACGTTGCAAGTGCCCGTAGAATGTGGGATGCGATGCACGGTGAAGAACTAGGTATTATCATTCCCGAAGGTGCTCGTGCAGATTTGAAAAAAATTAAAGCTCGAAAAGATGCATTGATCCAAAAATCGTTGGATGGCATTGCTGGCGGGATAGAAAAAAATGAAAACATTACTTACTTCCAAGGTGTGGCAAGCTTCGCAGACCATAAAGTAGTTTCAGTAAATGGTGAATTGCTCACTGCAGCAGAAATCTACATCAATGTTGGTGGTCGTCCGGAAATTCCTGAAGGATATGAAAACGTGCCATATTTGACCAATCAATCCATTTTAGAATTGGAAGAATTGCCCGAACATTTGCTTATCGTTGGTGGAAGTTATCTTGGGTTGGAATTTGGACAAATGTTTAGCCGATTTGGTAGCAAAGTAACCATTGCAGAACAAGGCGATAGCATCATTGGCCGTGAAGATGAAGAAACCTCCGGCACCATTCAACAATTTATGGAAGCCGATGGCGTAGAGTTTAGTTTGGGAGTTCAATGCCTTTCGGGTAAATTAAATGATGATAATAGCATCTCCTTACAAGCAAATTGCAAAGTTAAAGGCTCAATTGAGCTTCGGGGAAGCCACCTCTTACTCGCCGTTGGCAGAAGTCCTAATACCGATTTTTTGCAACTCAATAAAACAGGAGTAACAACAAATAAAAAAGGGTTTATTGAGGTGAATGATTATTTAGAAACCAATGTCCCGGGTATTTATGCACTAGGTGATTGCAATGGAAAAGGAGCATTTACCCATACATCTTATAACGATTATGAAATCATAGCAGAAAATAAATTTGAAGGAAAAAATCGAAAAGTTTCTGATCGAATTTTAACTTACGCCTTATTTGTAGATCCGCCACTTGGGAGAGTGGGCATAACTTCGAAAGATGCAAAGGAAAAGGGATTAAATGTTTTGGTTGGTCATCGGCCTTTTAGCAAAATTTCCCGAGCCAAAGAAAAGGGAGAAACCTACGGATATATGAGCGTAATTGTTGATGCTGATACAAAGAAAATACTCGGAGCCACAGTTTTAGGAGTATGTGGCGATGAAATCATTAGTAGTTTTATAAATTTGATGTATGCTGGTGCAAGTTTTGAAGTGGTGAGAGACTCTGTATTGCCTCATCCCACGGTTTCAGAATTAATTCCAACTATGCTAGAATCATTAGCCAAATTATAAAATTTAATGTACCACTTTTTGAAAATTAATCATCATTTTAAAAATCAAAAAAAATGAAAGCAATTTGGAACAACGAAACTATTGCAGAAAGCAACAAAACCATCGTGGTGGAAGGAAATCATTATTTCCCACCGGAAAGTATTAGCAAAAATTTTTTTGAAAGCAGTGAAAAACACAGCACTTGTCCCTGGAAAGGCGAAGCTAGTTATAAATCACTTTCTGTAAATGGGGCAAGTAATCCTGATGCTGCCTGGTATTACGCAAACCCCAAACCAGCCGCAGCTGAAATAAAAGATTATTTTGCCTTTTGGAAGGGAGTAGAAGTCTTAGAATAATGAAGATCGACTTTCTAGAAAAATATACTGAAACTCGTAGGCTATCCGCAGCTATTTGCAAGCCATTGTGCACCGAAGACTATGTAGTGCAGCCGATTGATGAGGTATCGCCACCAAAATGGCATTTGGCTCATTCTACTTGGTTTTTTGAGCAATTTATTTTGGTTCATCACCTTGCTGATTACAAAGTTTTTCACCCCGATTTTGCTTTTTTGTTCAATAGCTATTACAACAATATTGGCGAGCGTGCGGTGCGTTTCCATCGTGGATTTATGACCAGACCCACCGTAGATGAAGTTTATGCCTATCGAAAACATGTAGATGAAGCTATGCAAAAATTGTTGAGTCTTTCACTGAGCCAGGAAGTTTTAGACCTAACAGAAATCGGGATCAATCACGAGCAACAACATCAAGAATTGTTGGCTTACGACATCAAATATATCCTGGGCAGCCAACCCACATTTCCAGCATTAGGAAAAATGTTTCCGCTCAGCGAAGAAGGTCAAAGCCAACAATGGATAGAGATAGCCGACGGCATTTATGAAATAGGGGCAAACGATACAGGTTTTTCTTATGACAACGAACGCCCCAAACACTCGTACTATTTGCATCCTTATTCCATCAGCAACAGATTGGTGACCAATGGCGAGTTTATCGAATTTATTGAAGATGGTGGATACAATAATTTTAACCTATGGTACGATGAAGCCTGGCATCATATACAAGACAACGATTGGCAACAACCATTATATTGGCATAACAAAGATGGACTTTGGCATCACTATACGTTTGAAGGTTTAAAACCAATCGATACCTTAAAACCCTTGATGCACCTATCGTTTTATGAAGCTGCCGCTTTTGCCGAATGGAAAGGGATGCGACTGCCCACGGAATTTGAATGGGAAATAGCTTCTGCACAATTTCAATGGGGAAAATTGTGGGAATGGACGAATTCGGCCTATCTGCCCTATCCCGGATTTCATAAAGTAGAAGGAGCTTTGGGGGAATACAACGGCAAATTTATGCTAAATCAAATGGTATTGCGAGGAGCTTCAATGGCAACACCAGAATACCACGCCAGAAAAACGTACCGCAACTTTTTCCAAGCCAATTCACGATGGATTTTTTCTGGTGTTCGCCTGGCAAAAAAACAGTAAAACATATGAATATATTTCTACAGCACGTAAAAGAAGGATTAACCAAAACACCTAAAGCGCTTTCGTCAAGGTATTTCTATGACGACATTGGTGATAAATTATTTCAGGAAATTATGCAACTGGAAGAATATTATCTTCCTGCCTGTGAAATGCAAATCATCCAACAACAAAGCCAAAACATGGCAAAAGATTTGGCAAAGTTTCACAAAAATTTGCAAATCATTGAACTAGGTGCTGGTGATGGTAGTAAAACGAAACATTTACTCAAGCAATTTCAGCCCTATTTTGATGAATTAGAATATGTGGCTATGGATATTTCTGAAAGTATTTTAGATGTCAATAAAGAAGAAATTGAATCAGAAGTATCTTGCATTGAAACACATAGCATAGCAGGAAACTATTTCCAGACATACAAAAAATTGCCAGCTACAACATACGGGCGGTTGGTTCTTTTTTTAGGTGCCAATATTGGCAACTTTTTATTGGACAATGCGGTCGCTTTTTTCGAATATGTGAAACAAGGATTGAAAGAAAATGATGCCTTTATTGTTACGTTCGATTTGGTTAAACATCCTCGTAAAATAATAGCTGCATACGATGATTGTAAAGGAATAACCAAAGCTTTTAACCTTAATTTACTGGCTAGAATGAACCGGGAACTTGATGCAGATTTTGACATTTCGAAATTTGAGCATTTTCCATTCTACAATCCGGCCAATGGAACCACAACAAGCCATATTGTGAGTTTAACGGATCAAACAGTGCGTTTTCCAGCCGGTTTTGAAGTGCAATTCGAAGCATTCGAAGCCATCCACACAGAGATTTCAAAAAAATATTTCCCTAAAGACATTCAATACTTATCGGTTAACAGTGGTTTGAAAATAACTCAAACTTATTACGATAGCAACCAAGAGTACGCTTTCGTTTCTTTTATGAGAAAAAATGAATAGGCCTTCAATTCTATTAACAGGTAAAGCCGCAGGTGAATGGTATATCGCTACCTTGAATAAAAATATGCCAGGCAATAGAGTGGATGAAAAAGCATATCACGCTATACAAACGGAATTTGCCCCAATCAATGCACTGCTCCCCGGAAATATGGCTCAAGCGGCAAAGTTGCTTGAGCCCTATTTTGTGAAAATAGAAGCTAAAAAAATGCCTTATATTCTTGCAAACATTACACTACATGAAGCTGTTTGCCACTTTACTATTGAACCAAAGCATTTTATCTCCATCGGGTCGATTATTAATGCCGAAACCGATAAAAGATCACTTAAAGTAGGATTGTTGGGCACAAGCTATACAATGACCAATAATTATTGGCAAAAGACTTTTCCATATCTCCGGTTTGAAACACCCCCAGGTGAATTGTTGCAGGCCATTGATGATTTAAGAAAATGCTATTACAGTGATACCGATAAAGCATTGGCATTAAAAGTCTTTAATCAATTACAAAACATAGAAGTAGATTTTTGGATTCTCGCTTGCACAGAGCTAGCAATTGCCTACGATGATGTGGATATTGAACTACCTATGATTCATTTACCTAAACTACAATGCGAATATTTTATTAAATCCATAGCTTAATAAAGTCTCCATCAGGACAAGCGCAAAAACTATTTGCTTGAAGTTCTTGATGAAATAAAAGGACACAAATTGCCC
>JBBRCC010000098.1:0-15976 GCA_038205175.1 Cytophagales bacterium
CGTTTCGCCAGCTCTGACTTGAACGACTTGTACCGTAGGGTTATCATACGTAACAACCGTTTGAAGCGTCTGATAGAAATCAAAGCGCCAGAAGTAATCTTGCGTAACGAGAAGAGGATGTTGCAGGAAGCTGTTGACTCCTTGTTCGACAATTCAAGAAAAATAAATGCCGTGAGGGCAGAAGGAAACAGGGCTTTAAAATCTTTGAGCGACATGCTGAAAGGTAAGCAGGGCCGTTTCCGTCAGAACTTATTGGGTAAAAGGGTTGACTACTCTGGCCGTTCGGTTATTGTGGTAGGTCCTGAACTGAAACTACACGAATGTGGTTTGCCAAAAGACATGGCAGCCGAGCTTTTCAAGCCATTTATTATCAGAAAACTGATAGAAAGAGGTATTGTAAAAACAGTGAAATCGGCCAAGAAAATTGTAGATCGTAAAGATCCAGTTGTTTGGGATATCCTTGAAAACGTATTGAAAGGTCACCCGATATTGCTTAACAGAGCTCCAACACTTCACAGGCTTGGTATTCAGTCTTTCCAACCTAAACTTATCGAAGGAAAAGCCATTCAGGTTCACCCTTTGGTTTGTACTGCATTCAACGCTGACTTTGACGGTGACCAAATGGCCGTTCACGTGCCACTGGGACACGAAGCCATTTTGGAAGCTCAAGTTTTGATGTTGGCATCGCACAACATTTTGAACCCTGCAAACGGCGCCCCTATCACTGTACCGTCGCAAGACATGGTGTTGGGACTTTACTATATCACCAAAGGAAGAAGAGGTACAGACACTCGTCCGGTACAAGGCGAAGGCAAAATTTTCTATTCGTCTGAAGAAGTGATCATTGCGCTGAATGAAGGCCAAATTGACAAACAAGCCTACATTAAAGTAAGGGTTCCTGCTAAAAATGCTGAAGGAGAAGCTACAACCAAAATCATTGAAACAGTGGCTGGTTGTGTACTTTTCAACCAGTTTGTTCCTGAAGAAGTTGGGTACGTAAACGAACTCCTTACCAAGAAAAAACTACAGAAAATTATTGCTGACATTTATAAAGCCAGTGGCAACAAACGTACAGCAGAATTTTTGGATGATATTAAAGAGCTAGGTTTCCGATATGCATTCAAAGGTGGTTTGTCTATCGGTTTGGCCGACATCAAAATACCTGACGAAAAAGACAAATTGGTAGCCCAAGCCAAAAAAGAGGTTGACAGCGTTTGGAACAACTATTACATGGGATTGATTACCGACAACGAGCGGTACAACCAGGTAATTGATATTTGGACCCGTATCAATTCTCAAATCACAGAGACCTTGATGAAGCAACTTGAGAACGATGATCAAGGCTTCAACTCCATATATATGATGATGCACTCGGGAGCTAGAGGTTCAAGAGAGCAAATCCGTCAGTTGGGTGGAATGAGAGGTTTGATGGCCAAGCCACAAAAAAATCTTCAAGGTTCGATTGGTGAAATCATTGAAAACCCGATTTTGTCTAACTTTAAAGAAGGTTTGGACATTCTGGAATACTTTATTTCTACCCACGGTGCCCGAAAAGGTTTAGCTGATACAGCATTGAAAACTGCTGATGCCGGCTACCTTACCCGTCGTCTTCACGATGTGGCCCAAGATGTGGTTATCTCAGAAGAAGATTGCGGAACCCTTCGTGGAATCACCGTATCGGCTTTGAAAGATAACGAAGACATTGTTGAGCCATTGTCGGAGCGTATTTTAGGTAGAACTTCAGTTCACGACGTGTATGACCCAATTTCAGGTGAACTGGTTGTGTCTTCAGGTCAACGCATTGACGAAATCATTGCCAAAACACTTGATGAATCTGCTATAGACGACATCGAAATCAGATCCGTTTTGACTTGCGAATCGAAGCGTGGTGTTTGTTCACTTTGCTACGGTCGCAATCTTGCCAACGGACGTTGGGTACAAAGAGGTGAATCCGTTGGAGTTATTGCAGCACAGTCAATTGGAGAGCCGGGCACTCAGCTTACTTTGAGAACTTTTCACGTTGGTGGTACAGCTTCAAACATAGCTGTAGATGCAAACATCAAAGCTAAGTTCGATGGTGTTATTCAATTGGAAGAAATCAAAGCGATCAAAACCACCAACAACGAAGGCGAATTGCTGGATGTGGTGATTGGAAGAACGGGCGAGATGAAAATTATTGACCCTACGACTCAAAAAACCTTAATCACATACAACGTTCCTTACGGTGCTTTCCTAAAAGTGAAAGACAAACAGAAAGTGACCAAAGGTGTTGAGCTTTGTAACTGGGATCCATATAATGCGGTTATTCTTTCTGAATTCGACGGTAAAGCCTTATTCGATTCAATTGAAGATGGTATCACTTACCGAGATGAATTTGATGAGCAAACCGGTCACAAAGAGAAAGTGATTATTGAAACGAAGGATAAAACCAAAAACCCTTCAATCTTAATCGACAGCAAAACCGGCGACAACAGAACATACAACCTACCTGTAGGTGCTCACGTTGCTGTAGATGATAACGCTAAAATCAAATCTGGTCAGGTTTTGGCTAAAATACCTCGTCAAGTTGGTAAAACAACTGATATCACAGGTGGTTTGCCAAGGGTAACCGAACTTTTCGAAGCAAGGAATCCATCGAATCCTGCGGTAGTGAGTGAGATTGACGGCGTGGTAACATACGGTGGCATTAAAAGAGGTAATAGAGAAATCTTTATTGAGTCGAAAGATGGCGTGAAGAAAAAATACCTTGTGCCATTGTCGAAACACATCCTTGTTCAAGACAACGACTTTGTGAAAGCTGGTATGCCATTGTCTGATGGTGCTATCACGCCTTCTGATATTTTGGCTATCAAAGGCCCAACTGCAGTGCAGGAGTACCTGGTAAATGAAATTCAGGAAGTGTATCGTCTTCAGGGTGTGAAAATCAACGATAAACACATCGAGGTGATTGTGCGTCAGATGATGCAAAAGGTAGAAATTACCGAAGCTGGTGACACCAATTTCCTTCAAGGCCAATCAGTAGACAAATGGTTGTTCAGAAAAGACAACGATGCCATCATGGGAATGAAAGTAGTAGTAGAGTCAGGAGATTCTGTGAATATGAAGCCCGGTATGATTGTATCGTCTAAAAAGCTTCGTGACGAAAACTCCAGCCTCAAGCGTAAAGATCAGACACCTGTGCAGGTGCGTGATGCTGAACCAGCTACTTCAAGACCTATTCTTCAAGGTATAACTCAAGCTTCATTGGGTACAAAAAGCTGGATTTCAGCTGCATCTTTCCAGGAAACAACCAAAGTACTAAGCGAAGCCTCCATCAGAGGAAAAGCAGATCACTTGCTTGGACTGAAGGAAAATGTAATTGTTGGTCATTTAATACCTGCGGGTACAGGTTTGAGAGATTACACCAACATGATTGTAACTTCAATTGAAATAGAAGAAAACCTTTCTAAAAAGTCAGAAGGCGGAGTAGACAAGTCTGTAAGTCGTAAGAAGAAAGAACTTGTCTAAACCAAAATAGCTGTCAACCATGGAAGAAAAAGAAATAGAAAATCCGGGCAACGCCATCAATATAGAATTGAGTGAAGATATTGCCGAAGGCATTTACTCAAATCTGGCTATGATAGCCCATTCGAATGCCGAATTTGTAATCGATTTTATCAGGATGATGCCCGGGGTACCTAAAGCCCGGGTAAAATCCAGAATCATTATGACTCCGGAGCATGCAGTTCGTTTTTTAAACGCCCTGCGGGAAAATATTGAGCGATACGAAGAAACATTTGGCAACATCAAAGAAAGCAATGCAGATTACGGTCAGTTGCCCTTCCAGTTTGGAGGGCCAATGGGTCAGGCATAGGCATTAAAATTTGACATGGTAAACACCAAAGCAGCAAAATCTAAAACAGCGAAACTCAAGCATCCGAATGAGCGCTATGTTTTCTGGTTCGAAAACATGTTGTTGATGCGAAAATTTGAGGAAAAGGCGGGGCAATTGTATGGTCAACAAAAAATCAAGGGTTTTTGTCACTTGTACATTGGCCAAGAGGCATGCGCATCAGGAGCCGTAACAGCCCTTAAAACCACCGATAAATGGATAACTGCCTACCGTGACCATGGCATTCCATTAGCACTTGGAAGCGACCCGAACGCCTTAATGGCGGAGTTGTTTGGAAAAGCAACTGGCTGTTCGAAAGGCAAAGGAGGCTCCATGCACTTTTTCGATAAGACGAAAAACTTTATCGGAGGACACGGCATTGTTGGAGCACAAATTCCAATGGGTGCTGGCATTGCATTCGCAGAAAAGTACAATGAAACCGGAAACCTTTGTATGACCTACATGGGCGATGGCGCAGTGCGTCAAGGGGCATTTCATGAAGCCTTAAATATGGCCATGACCTGGAAGCTTCCTGTTATTTTTGTAATTGAAAATAATGGGTATGCCATGGGAACATCCGTTGAAAGAACTTCGAATGTGACTGAGTTGTACAAACTTGGTTTGGCTTTTGATATGCCATCGGAACCGGTGAATGGCATGAGCGTTGAAGCTGTGCACGATGCCGTGGAGCGAGCTGCTGAGCGTGCCAGAAAAGGTGATGGACCAACATTATTGGAGTTCAGAACCTACAGGTTCAAAGGCCACTCCATGTCGGATCCGGCAAAATACAGAACCAAGGACGAATTAGAAGCCTATAAAGGTCAAGATCCGGTTGAGTGGGCAAGGCAAACTGTATTGGAAAATAAAATTCTAACGGAGGCTGAGGTTGAAGCCATAGAAGAAAAAATAAAAGCTATCGTGAATGAGAGTGTTGAGTTTGCCGAAAACTCCCCTTATCCCGATCCGGAAGAAGTGTACAATGATGTGTACATGGACAAAAACTATCCCTACATCATTGAGTAAAAGTTAAATTTAATATGAGCAAGACAAAAAAAACCGATCAAGGCGCTGAAGATTTAGGCGTGTTAGAAAGTGCAGAAAAATTAACCGATCAATTGATTGAGGTTGAAACGTTTTTCGAAAAAAATAAAAAGCTTTTAGGCTCCATAGGTCTAGCCATAGCGGCAATTATTGCCGGAGTAGCGTTTTATGTAAACTACATGAATGGGCAAGAAGAAGAAGCCCAGCAGGAAATGTATCAGGCCATCTACTACTTTGAAGCTGATTCGCTGAACAAAGCCCTGAAAGGCGATGGAAGCAACAGTGGATTTGAGGCTATCATAGAGGATTATTCTGGCACAAAAGCAGCCGATCTTTCAAAATTTTATGCTGGCGCTATTTTGTTAAAGCAGAGTAAGTTTCAGGAAGCAGCCGATTTATTATCTAAATTTTCTGCTGGCGATATATTGATTCAAGCCAGAGCCTATACCCTTACCGGCGACGCTTACATGGAATTGAACGATTTGGATGAGGCAATTTCTTACTACAAAAAAGCCAGCGACCACTATCCAAATAAATACTTTACACCAGTTTACATGATGAAACTTGGTTTGGCTTTGGAACTCAAGAAAGATTACGAAGGTGCATTGAAAGTGTACACAACCATTACCGAAAAATACTCTGATGCTTCTGAGTTTAACGAAGCGCAGAAAGCAAAGGGTAGGGTTGAACAACTACTACAGCAATAAAGAAAACATTATATGTCAACAGCAGGAAGGGGTATAACAGCCCCTTTTTCTTTTCACAAAGCTGCATTTACAAGAATTGGTCTTGTAGTAGCGACTTGGAACGAAGAAGTAACAGGAAAACTGAAAGCAGGTGCCATTGAAGCACTTTTGGCTTGCGGGGTACCCCAGCACAAAATTATGATCCGGGAAGTGCCAGGAACTTTAGAATTGACACTAGGTGCATCGAAATTGCTCCCACACGTGGATGCCGTGGTGGTACTTGGTTGCGTGGTGCAAGGCGAAACACCTCATTTTACCTTCATTTGCGAAGGTGTAACTTATGGTATCACAGAGCTAAATTTACGAACCGGAAAGCCGGTGATCTTCGGAGTGCTCACTACTCTTACTCAAGAACAAGCACTTGAACGGGCAGGTGGAAAACACGGAAATAAGGGTTTCGAAGCAGCAATTACTGCATTGAAAATGCTTCAGGAGTTTGAGCAAGACTAAAAAACACAATCAGATTTTGTTTTTTCAGCTGAATTAAATCAGGACCTAACTAGTGTTGCCTAGTCCTGACCTAACAAAAACGCCTTTGTAAATTCTTCCAGATCTCCATCGAGCACATTTTGTACATCTGTTCGCTCGATACCTGTTCGCAGGTCTTTGATGAGTTTGTAAGGATGCAACACGTAGTTTCTGATTTGAGAGCCAAAATCGATGCGTTTTTTGGTGCCTTCAATTCTAGCCTTTTCTTCGTTTTGCTTATTAAGCTCTAACTGATACAACTTTGATTTCAACATTTGCATGGCAAGTTCTCGGTTGGCCAACTGCGAACGTTCAACCTGGCAAACCACCACAATACCAGTAGGGATGTGTGTGAGCTGCACTTTGGTTTCCACCTTGTTTACATTCTGACCACCCGCACCACCACTTCTCGAAGTATCGAGGAGGACGTCTGCATCCCGGATTTCAATCTGAATAGTATCGTCTACCACCGGATAGGCAAAAACTGAAGCAAATGAGGTATGTCTTCTTCCGTTGGAGTCGAAAGGCGAAACCCGAACCAGCCTGTGAACGCCAATTTCAGCCTGCAACTTTCCATAGGCAAAATCGCCATCAATTTGCAATGATGCTGATTTTATGCCGGCACCATCGCCAGAAACAAGGTCGAGTTCTTTTACTGTGTAGCCATTTTTTTCTCCCCACATGATGTACATGCGCATGAGCATTTCTGCCCAATCCTGGCTTTCTGTGCCACCAGCACCCGAGTTGATTTCAATGACTGCACTCAGCTGATCTTCTTCGCCGCTCAGCATTTTCTTAAATTCAAGCTCTTCGACAAGCTTTTCAGCCTTTGCAAACTCGGCATCTACTTCTGCTTCTGTTCCCTCCCCCATTTCGAGGAATTCGTGCATGACGCCTAAATCTTCTATAGCCTTCTCGGTTTCTTCAAAAGCATCAGTCCAGATTTTAACGCTTTTGATGGACTTCATCACGACCTCGGCTTCTTTGCTGTCGTCCCAAAAGCCAGGTTGTGTCGAAAGTTCTTGCTTACTGTTGATAAATTCTTTTTTTCCTTGGTAGTCAAAGATAGCCTCTCAAGGAAGAGAGGCGGGATTGGAGCTCTTTTAGTTGTTCTGCGTTCATTTTTAAAATAATCCCTTTCAAGGGGAAGGCAAAAGTAAATGATTCATATAGAATTCAATTTTATAGGTGCATAAAATGAATGAAATGTAGAAATCTGGTTCGGCAAGGAGCGATTTTGTAGAATGAAGTATTCTTTAATCCTTAAACACATTGTTGTAACAACTCCACAATGAATGTTGCTCGTGGTTCCAATTCCAGACTTTGGCTGCGTTCACGCAGTTTTGAGAAAGTTTTTCATATACACCTGCATGCATCAACTTTTGAATGGCTTCTTTGATTTTAGCTACATCGTCCTGTACCAACAAAGCGACTTCAAACTCTTGATTCAAGGTTCTGTACTCTGGATAGTTGACACAAATTTGGGGAATACCAGCCTGCACATAGTCGAAAAACTTATTGGCAAGCGAGTATTGATAACTTAATGAATCGGTGGTAAGGAGATTAATGCCAACATCCGATTTAGCAATAAGCGCTGTGAGTTGGCCAGGTTGCACATATCCCAAAAATTCGACCTCAACTTTCTTTCCTTCAGCGTATAGCTTAAGCTCTTCAATGATATCGCCGGAACCGGCAACTGTGATGGAAACCGGCAATCCTTCTGCAGCTTCCAGTAGTTCATAGAGCCCACGTCCCAGATTTACAGCTCCGGAATATATCAATTTCAGTGGCGTGCCGGGGTTTACTCTAACAGCATTTTGGTAACTAGCCCAAGGCATATTTCGCACTACCTCAAACTGAATTCCATACTTTTGAGAAAACAGTTTTGCTAAGGATGGGCCAGGCGTGTAAGCCACATCCACCTTTGGAATAAAGTTGTTTTCAACCCACTGCCAGATTTTTTTTACACCATGCCGATCCAACAATTCCGGAACCTCTGAAAAATATTCATGTGCATCGAATGCTAGCTTTTTCCCCTTCAGTTTTGCTGCAAAATATCCGGCAAGCAAAGTATCGGCGTCATTTGCTGTGACCACATCGAACTGGGTTTTTAGTAAATAAAAAAACAAACGGATGTTAAACTCCACGTAAAACAACTTGCCTTTCCAAAACCAGGTTTTTAACCGATGTGCCTTAAAATCGTTTGGCGAAAAGTCGGGAGAATCCGGTTTAATTCGGCCAATCAACAAAACATTGAAACCAGCGGCAGCCAAGGAATTGCTGATTCGCTGCAAGCGTTGATCAAATGCAAGATCTGTTGTGGCGATCAACACTATTTTCATGTGTGCAAAATAAAGTGTTGTTTTTCCTGCTCCCGTTTAAAGAACAGCAAACCAAAACGATAAAAATCAATGGATGTGCTAAACTCACTGCGGGCTATAAGAGATTGCCAGGCTTGGGTCATACCTTGCGACCAATAAATGTCGTCGATAACCAGGCAGCCCCCCGCTGAAAGTTTCGGCAAGAGCCATTCCACATAGCGTATGGTGGCTTCAAAGGTGTGATTGGCATCCAGCAAAACAAAGTCTATGGGTTCGCATTGAGCAAGAAATGGGGGAAGTGTTTCATCGAGCTGACCTTGTAGCACTTGCACCTGATCCAGCTTTTTTTCTGCAAAAAATTGAAACGAAAACGCTGCTAAAGCAGGTGCCCCTTCGAATGTATTGACTTTTGCTTTTGGGTACGCCATAGACAAATAAGCTGTTGTTAAGCCCAAAGATGTACCCAATTCCACTATGTGACTGGGTTGCAAATGATTCACCAAACGAAACAATATCTGTGCATACTTTGGTGGCAACAAGGAAGTTCTGGCCAGGTGGCTTATGGTAGTTTGCTTTTCAGCACCAGTGCCGCCTGCGCCAAAGTCAAGTTGCCGAATCGCATCTTGATTTTCTACCAAAAATTGTCGTTGATCTTCAAGCTCTTCGAAGGCATAAAACCAACTATCAGTGGCCAAAGTTTCATTGTAAAGTCGAAATACAAATGGCGAATGAAGGCCATGGGCATTGCGGGCTTTGAACCAGTATTTTACATAAGAAATTATCCTGTGAAACAGGTTATTCATAGCAGAAGAGCCTACTTCTTGTTTCCTTCTGCATCTACTTCAACCACTTGGTAGTCAAGCTTTTCAAGCCCTTTGCCAATGGCATCTTTGTCGCCTGCGAGTACTATAAACATACTTTCCGGATTTAACCATTTCATGGCCAGGGCATTGATTTCTGCCTGAGTAATGGAAGCTAAAATTTGGTTTTGCTGTTCGGTATAGTTAGCTGGCAAATCGTAGTGCAGGATATTGCGCAAAAATCCAGCTTTTTGAAAACCAGTTTCATACTTCCGGGCTTCGCTGAGCAAAATTGCGCTTTTCATAAAGTTCACTTCTTCTGCCTTGATGCCTGATTGATAGTATTGGGTTATTTCCCTTAGTACTTCTACCAGAGCCGAATCGGTGGCCGAGGATCTTATACCTGAAGAAAATGTGAACCCACCATCGAATTTGGTAGCACTAAAGTTGGTTCTTGCCCCGTAGGTCCAACCTTTGTCTTCCCGAAGATTCAGGTTAACCCGGCTGTTGAAAGCACCACCAAGCGGGTAATTCATTAAAGTAGTTTTGTAGTATTCACCTGTGGCGTCGTAAGTCATGCCGCTCACATAGCCAATTCTGAATTCCGTTTGAGCAGCTTTTGGAATGTTGACCACATAAATGGTTTTGACAGGTACGGTTTTGTTAAATGGGGGCAAAACCGGCTTAGAAACGGGCGTGAAAGGCAGTTTTTTAAGTCGGTTTAAAATGTTTCGGGCATCGCTTTCATCAACAGCACCTACCACTACTGCCTCTAACCCATCCCGACTTACAAACTGTTTGTAATAATCTTCCATGTCTTGTAAAGTCAGGTTTTTAACCGTGGTTTCTGTGCCGCTACTTGAAACCCCTTGAATGTTTTCTTTTCCATAAGCAATGGCATCGAATGCTGTAGAGGCTACAACGGCAGCCCTTATCTTGCTATTTTTGATGTTTTCGAGGTTCTGGTTTTTTAAGCGGTCAAAGGCTTCGGGCGTAAACCTTGGTTCGAGCAAGCGTGTTTCTAAAAGATCCAACGTAGCATTCAGGTTTTTCTTGAGACAACGTACTACCACATTTGTGGCTTCCAGTCCTGTGCTCACGGTGATGCTGCTTCCTAGTTTATCTAACAAAGCTTGCATCTGCTCAGCAGTTAGTGACTTTGTATCTTCGTTCATCATCGATGCAAACATAGACGCCCTGCCTGTTTTATTGATAACTGGCTGGTCTGCCAAAATTCCACCTGGCAAGGCAATAGAAATAACCACTGTTGGTATTTCAGTAGACTCAGACACCATAATTTTCATACCATCTTCAACCATAGTTTTAAAAGGAGGTACTTTCACAACCGGAGCTAAACCAGAAGCAGGCATAGCACTTCTATCAAAAGCATCTTTGGCTTTAGCGTATTTCAAACCCGTGTAGCCATAATTTGGAGCTTTGTAGTTGGAGGTGTTTACCGTGTAGTTATCAGGCGCTGCTATCAAATTTTCAGTCCCTTTGGTAAGCACACTCAGCACAACAACAGGTTTGTTTTTAAGAAACTGATTGTACACTTTTTCAACGTCGGATTTGGTTACAGCCATGTATCGCTTCAGTTCTTCTTTAATAAAATCAGGATTGCCTGTATACGTTTGATAAGCAGCCAATTGCGACACTTTTCCCGATACACTTTCAAGCCCATTGATGAGACTGGCTTCAACCCTTTGTTTAAATTTGGTGATGTCGTCGTCGTTTACACCTCGGGTTTCAAACTCTTTCAAGCAGGCTCGGAGTTCTTTTTCCATCTCTGCAAGGCTGATACCTGCTTTAGGCATTACTGAAAACTGAAAAGTTCCTGCCAGTTCTGAAGAAGAATTGTAAGCATTGGCACGCAATGCTTTTTGTGTTTTCACCAATCTTTGGTACAAGATCGAATTGTTGCCACCCCCTAAAATATCGGCCAAACACTCCAAAGCCGCCTCTTCTTTGGCATAACTTGGCGGTGTGGGCATGGCCATGTACAACATAGGCAACTTGGCATACTGATCTACCATGCTCACATAACGATCAGCATCGAGTTTTGGAGCAAGCAATTTTGTTGGTTCAACTTTAGGGCCTACAGGAATGCTGCCAAAGTATTTTTCAGCCAAGCGAATTACTTCCTTGGGTTCAATATCGCCTCCGATGGTGAGAACTGCATTATTGGGGCCATACCAACGCAAAAAGAAGTTTTTCAAATCCTGCACATTGACCCGGTTCAAGTCGTCAATGTAGCCGATGGTGAGCCAGCTATAGGGATGCCCATAAGGAAACAGATTTTTTGCCAAGCTTTCCTGCACCAATCCATAAGGACGGTTGTCGTAGTTTTGTCCCCGTTCATTTTTCACGGTAGCTCGTTGCACTTCGAACTTCCGTTGGGTTACAGCATCTAGCAAAAAGCCCATACGGTCGCTTTCGAGCCAAAGCATTTTTTCCAGCTGATTGCTGGGTACTGTTTCGTAATAATTGGTTCTGTCCCGGTTGGTAGACCCATTCAAAGTTCCACCAGCTTCTGTAATGATTTTAAAATGTTGCTCGTCGCCGACATGGTCGCTACCTTGAAACATCATGTGTTCAAAAAAGTGCGCAAAACCCGATTTGCCAATTTCTTCTCTGGCTGAACCCACATGGTAAGTTACATCCACGTGTACAATGGGGTCGCTATGGTCTTCGTGAATCACCAAAATAAGTCCATTTGAAAGTTGGTACTTCTCATAAGGAATCACAATCTCATCAGGAGATGATTTGGTAATTTTTTCAATCAATTTGGTTTGAGCCTGAAGCGCCAATGACATATAAATCAAGGTCCAGGCAAATACAATTTTGAACATAATTTTCTGTGTTTACAGCCTTCAAATCAACGCATTATTGTGGAAAGAAATAAATAGGTTTGATAAATGGCAATATTGGAATGAGGATCTTGATTGGCTAAACCAAAACATACCAATAAACCCTAACTCCACAATTACTATGTTTACGGCATCAATTTCATAGCCAAAAAGCGGGGCTTTAATCAAACAAAAACTAAGAAAGTAGCTTGTAAAGTTTGCGGTTCGTAGGCTTTAGAATGAACAAAGTAAGAAGCATGCCCAAGAGAAAAATCAAATTCAACTACCCCTGGCTTACTGCAATTGTGTGCCTCAGTATATCCATTCTATTTAGGTGCAGCTACCCAACAACCAAGAATGCTGCCGACAGATCAGAAACCAACATTGAAACCGCAAGCATAACTGATTCCATCACCAAACCCACTTTCGCTGAACATATTGCTCCCATCGTTCACCAAAACTGCATGCCTTGCCACCGTCCGGGCGAAGCTGGCCCGTTTTCGTTAATTACTTATAAAGATGTAAAAAAGCGGGCGAAAATGATACGATTGGTTACCCAAAAAAAAATTATGCCGCCTTGGCCTGCCGCCAAAAACTATGGCGAATTTGTACATGAAAAAGGGCTGAGCGACCAAGAAATAACCCTAATTTCAAGATGGGTGGAGCAAGGTGCCACATTGGGCGACTCAGCCAAGATGCACAAACCGCCATCATACCCAACTGGTTCTCAATTAGGTACGCCTGATTTTGTGGTGCGGGTGCGAGAACCCATCAAGATTCCTGGTACTAACACAGACCATTTTTTCATGGTAAAAATTCCTTATGAATTGCCATGGGATACTGTGGTACGCTGCATCGAATTTGTGCCCGGCCACCGAAAAATAACCCACCATGTGAATGGACATCTTATTCAATATGAAGATGGCAAAAAGAAAAACCTCGAAGCTGGAAAATGGGTGGTGGATATTGAAAAAACTGACCACCTGACGAGCTACAAACAACTTGACCTGCTCAACGACGATGGCTCCTTCCCTACCCTTGTGCCTTTGGTGAGCAATTATTTGCCCGGTTATGTGCCACCGCTGTATCCTGAAGGCATTGGAGGATTCAGAATGAAAAAGAGAGGACTCATTTTGATAAACGACATTCACTACGGCCCAACATCTGAAACCCTGTACGATGGGGCTGTTTTCAATATTTTTCTGGCCAAAAAACCCACCAAACGCTGGGTGAGAGAAACCCAATTGGGCACCTTGGGTATTTCCGAGATTGTGCCGCCATTGTCTATCCCTCCAAATGAGGTAAGCACTCACGCCACCTACTACCAGACCAGGGAAGACATTTCGATTTTGGCTGTGAACCCACACATGCATTTGCTCGGAAAGTCGTTTAAAGCCTTTGCCATAACTGCAAATGCCGACACCATTCCCTTGATTCATATACCAACATGGGATTTCAGATGGCAGTACTATTATACGTTGAAGCGGATTGTGAAAATACCAGCAGGTTCCACCATTAAGGCTATAGGCGTTTTTGACAATACGGAAAACAACCCCCTGAATCCGTTTTTCCCTCCCCGGCTTGTTGGGGAACGAGCGGGCAGCATGCGCACATCTGACGAAATGTTGCAATTCATTTTTCACTGGACTACATATAAAGAGGGAGATGAGTTGCTGAGTCTGGAATGAGGTAACACACATTTGTCTCGTTTCAAATACCTGTAAAACGCTGTGGATAGTTGGAAGAAAATGGGTCACATGAATATTGAATGAACACTCCCATCCTTCTTTACCAGAATTTCGATCTTGAAACGAATAAATATGAGATTCCCGAATACTGAGACCTTGACATTGATCCGTTTTAAATTCTTTTGAAAATCGTTGTTGGTTAAAGTAAGTACACGAAATTGGACTTGGAGCAACAGAGAAAATGCATAATACCAATGAAATAAATATGCATCAACCTCTACACATTAGAATTCTCTTGAAATATTAAAGCCGAACTTTACTTCGCCTTTGCTCTATTCTGATGGGGTATATGGAATTGCTTGCACCTCATTGATGCGGTAAGAATTCGTGAAAAAAAGCTGGAAAACATGGCCACTGGTCTCAATGTCAAAACCAAGAGACAAACTATCGATGTATTGTGACTTATTTCTGGTGTAACCCATCAGTCGAACTCCATGTTCGCCGATGAGGGCCAAACTATTTGTAATCTTAAATATACCAGAAACGGGCAAAGCTATGATGTCGTTTTTGTCGCTTAAATTTTCGACCACGTTACAATGAATGAAAGTAGGCAAAACCTGTATGCTCAGCCTACTGCCAAACTTTCTGGCCACAATGATTTGGTGCAGGTACAACATTCGGCTACTTAGCAATTCATATTTATAGTAGCCTTTAATGGATGCCGCAATGTTCTTTTCTGTTGTGATATTAACAGATGACACCAAACTACTGAAATCTAATTGAAGTCCTTATCACCTTGGGCTAGCAATTTATATTTCAGCAAACCGTACACCATTGTTCGATTAGAAGCAAGGCCAAGGCCCCACCTCAAGGTTCTTTTGTAAACCATAATCGAGGCCAATTCTGGTGGAGGTTGGCCCATCTACTCCATAAAAGTTATTTAATCCAGAGTTCAAGCTGCCAAACCTATGCAAAATTCTCAGCTCAAGGCTACCTTTCCTGAGGGTTTCTACTGTGTGAAAATTGATGGGACGGATACTTTTGAATGTTGCTTTTGCACCAAACAACGGATTGCTGTCAAGTGCCAATGTTGAATCAGCTTGTCCAAAAGATTTGAACCCCAAAAGAATCATGAACAAAACCTGAAACAGGAAAAATGACCTTTTTTAATGCTGGTTTTCAGGATATCCATTCAAAATTCAGGGTTCAAGTTTAGCAATTTCACAATCTCTGATTTTTAAACTGGGAGGCATCTGCTTTTGTCCAGTTTCGTGGCGTATGGTACCCATAAGCGGCCCATTTTGGGCTACGGCCTTGGTCTGTGAATGGGTTTCGAGCGATACAACGCCTGAGGGCGAAGAACCTGAATGGCACGGACCGCAATTGCCCTCCACGATCAGGCCAACAGATTTACTATAAATGGCTGCATTACCAGAGTCTCATGGGTCTATCGGACTTGGATGTAAGGCATCGAGGTTGTTGTAATAGCAAACTTGGAAAAACAAAGCAACTGTGCACCATAAAACAATATTTTTTAGCATAACTTAATTGTTTACAGCACCTTGCATGATCCAAGAAAAAACTATTTGCAGCTATTCTTCCCTCAAAGGTTGATCTGGTGGCGTGGGCATCACCCCAGCAATTTCCAAATAAGTCATGCTTTTGTAAAGCTCATTTGCAGCTGCATCTTGAGGTTTAACTTTTGATCGAATATCCTCATAATTTTGTAAAACAAACTGTTCTTGGCCATCGTGGCAACCCGATTTATCACAATTGTTTTGAATGATAGGCAGCACCGTGGAACTAAAACTGACCAAGGGCTTTTCTGCAAAATCAGGTTTATGCCTGCAGCCAGAAAGTCCTAGCAAAAGGACAACTGAAAAAGTAATGAAAATCAACCTTACGCTACACCACAATAACTGCATTGCTTCCTTTTGATGGTGAACAATTAAGGAATTAACCATGGGCCAAGCAAGTTGAAAAAATGAGATCAGCGATTTTCAACCTGGGTTTATTTCACAATATCCAACCAAAATCATACTAGTTAATATTGAAATTCTACGTTCTGAATTCTTTCATACATGGTGGGTAAGCAGCGGGTCATTTTCACACATAAAGTAATAGACTCTTGCTGAAACCAAGTTAAAAAAAAACGAGCACAGTAATTAAATCTGTGCTCGTTTGCAAAAAATTAG
>JBBRCC010000099.1:0-15908 GCA_038205175.1 Cytophagales bacterium
GATGAATTCTTCTATAGATTTAACAGAAGAAATAGCAGAAATACTATCTTTGATGGCCTGATTATTAGAATGATGGAACACCAACCATTTAGCATTCAGGCATTTAGAAACGAGCGGAAGCTATGCGCCTGATTCATTAAAACATTTAGGTAAAGGATTTTATGTGGTTGGGTTGGCAAAAATATTAATTTAATCAATTAAGATTATTTGGAATATGAATTCGGAAAGTGGCCTGTTCAGGCCTTTTGTTGTACAATGGTAGAAATTTTAAATTAAAAACCTCCAGCAACAGGCAGTGTGTTTCCTGTGAACTCCACAAAATGTCCTAACCACAGCAGGCAATTTTTTTTCATTTCTTTATTTGGGTTTTGATTGACTTATAAAATCCGCTTCACGATGCTGATAAAGAGTGAAACTATGGAACTAGAAAAATATTTTTAAGCCACTATATTAGTCACATTGGAAGCATGTTATTGGGGATCCATACAATTCAATAGAATCATGAAAAAGTAATTTGGATATACAAATGTCCACCATTCCGAATCTATATTTTTTGGCAACAAGGTGATTTAACATGTGAATAAGTCGACTATGCTTTTTTGTCTACAACACGCTGATGTTTCCCTGCGAAACCAGTTGGGACGTCCTTGTTCAACGTCCAGGTCTGGTAAAAAGGGGCATTTGAACGAAGATTTGGAGACACTTGATCATTGGTGAGGCAATAATTTTGTCGGCAGAACAGCTCTGGCAGAATCTAATTTTAATATTTCGACCAGGCCTTTAGCTGCAATAGCAAACAAATTGTATAACAGTTTTTTTACCTTGAGATTAAAGGCCACTTTTTGCTTTATCTGGATCTAAGCAGGTTTTTCATCAACTTTTCTATTGATCCAAACTCATTTTTTGCCAGCCTTTCCTCCAAAATTCCCCTACATTTGAACCTCATTTTTTAACTCAGCAACTGTAAACTTTAACTCATGCAGAAAATAAAGGTAGCCAATCCGGTGGTTGAACTGGATGGAGACGAAATGACCAGAATTATCTGGATGTTTATCAAAAACAAACTAATCCTCCCTTACCTTGAACTCGACATCAAATACTATGACCTTGGCATGGAATACAGGGACGAAACCAACGACCAGGTAACTATAGATGCCGCCGAGGCCATCAAAAAATATGGGGTGGGCATTAAATGTGCTACCATCACCCCCGACGAAGCCCGTGTGAAGGAGTTCAACCTGAAGCAAATGTGGAAAAGTCCCAACGGCACTATTCGAAATATTCTAGATGGGACTGTGTTTCGTGAACCCATTGTGTGCAGCAATGTGCCAAGGTTGGTTCCCAACTGGACTGCACCGATATGTATAGGTCGCCATGCTTTTGGAGACCAATACAGGGCCACCGATTTTGTAACCAAAGGAAAAGGAAAGCTCACCATCACTTTTCAGGGCGAAAATGGTGAAACCATTAGCCATGAAGTGTATAACTTCAAAGGAGATGGCGTGGCGTTGGCTATGTACAACACGGATGAGTCAATTAAAGGTTTTGCTCACTCCTGCTTCAATATGGCACTCAGCAAAGGCTGGCCACTCTATTTGAGCACCAAAAATACGATCCTGAAAAAGTACGATGGTCGCTTCAAAGATATTTTTGAAGAAATTTATCAGGCCGACTACAAAGCCAAATTCGAAGCACAAGGTATTGTGTATGAGCACCGTCTCATCGACGACATGGTAGCCTCGGCCCTGAAATGGAATGGAAACTTTGTGTGGGCCTGCAAAAACTACGATGGCGATGTGCAGTCAGACACTGTGGCTCAAGGTTTTGGTTCATTGGGCTTGATGACCTCTGTTTTAATTACACCCGAGGGCAACACCATGGAAGCTGAGGCTGCCCATGGCACCGTGACCCGCCACTACCGTGACCACCAAGCTGGAAAACCTACAAGCACCAACCCAATTGCCAGCATTTTTGCCTGGACCCGTGGCTTGGCTTTCCGTGGAAAACTAGATGACAACAAAGATTTGATTCACTTCAGCGAAACGCTTGAAAAAGTGTGTATTGACGTGGTTGAATCGGGCAAAATGACCAAAGACCTAGCTGTATGTATTCACGGCAACAAGGTGAAGCATGGAGAGCATTTCCTCTACACCGAAGAGTTTCTCGAAGCCATAAACACTGAGTTGAAAAAGCGATTAGATTAAACTTTATATTTTATAAGCATTTCAAACTCCGCTTCTTCTCTGATATAATTATCGGCATCAAAAGGCTCTGAAGCCAGTACAAGGCAAACTGAGTTGGTCGAAAAGTTGTCGAGCGACCGCCACACTAAAGAAGGAAGGTATAGGCCGTAATATGAACGGTTCAGGTGAAAAACTTGCTCTCCTTCACTCGTTTTTACTGCCACACTAAAACTGCCAGAAAGCGCCACAATAAATTCTTCATTCGATTTATAGGCATGGCCAGGTCTGTATTCTCCTCCAGGTACATCGTAGATGGTATACACCCTGGAAATGGCAAACGGAATCTGCTTGTTCGATTCCACAAAAGACAGATTTCCCCTTTCATCTATGATTTTTGGCAGATCAATTAACCGAGGTTGCGGCATGTTTTTGTTGTGCAATAGCGGCTGTATTTTGTAGTTGTTGTTCTCTTAAATACTGTTGAAGTTGTTGCCTCTGGGCTACAACAAGGTATTTGTTGTACTTATAAATGAATATCATGGTAGGCCAAAAAGTCATACCAATGAAGGCATAAACTCCTGGCAAATCACCCCCACGCAACAAGGGAATGAACGAAGAAATAGTTATTCCTTTGACGATCCAGCGGACATCAGAGTTATATCTGTCTCCATAGCCGAAAATTAAAAAAATAATGTACGAATAAATGATTGAAAAAACAATAATTCCCATAAAGCCGCCTTCACCATAAAATGAGCCGAAAAGCGATTGAGAAATTCCTACAGATCCCCCACCCATATTATCGTTCAAGCCAATTTTATTGGCATAACCTCCAAGTGGTTTTCCAGGCCATATTGATCTCGGAATTGGCCGAAGCAAAACTTCAAGGTGTTCCCCACCTAAGTGATAGCCGAGGTGTTGGGGGTAGACTTGCAAAACCATCATAAAGCCATCAAGCATGGTTTGGTCTTCACCAGATGAATTTCTGGCCATGGCCATATCAACACGCTCACTCCAAGAGAATTGACTTGAATTTTTTCCTCTCAAAGCCCCAGCCAATCCAAAGGCAATCGACAACAAAAATCCGCCAATTATATAAGTTCTTAATTTTAAAACAGGTGAGGTATCCTTCACCATCATGATTCCCACCGCAACAGTCCAGGACAAAAATTGAAATCGACCGGATGAACTGTAGGTACCCAAGCCAGCATATAAAAAAATAGCTAAGAAAAAAAGCTTACTAGCGCCTGCTTTTTTCAAATCCATGTTTGAATAAATGAGATAGACCAGCACGATAAAGCCTCCAAAAGCAAACCCAATCATAATGGAGTAGGAGTTTCCAAAAGCGATAGAGGCGCTGCCCGACCGATATGCTTCTGCAAAACCACGTTTAGAATAGAAGTTTACAAAGGCAACAGCTATGAAACTCAAAATAATCAGAACTTTGTTTTTTTCTAAATATCCTGTCAAAAACAATTTTGAGTCTTTAATTTTGGTTGTTCGTTCATACTTGATTTTAAGTGAAAAGTACACCACACACATAGTGAAAACTCCCCAGAAATAATAGTTAAGTGCTTGGTTGGCAAGCTCATTTGTGAGGTTAAATATGTTTTTTGAATAAGCTACAACAACCCACTTGTCTCTGCCCGAAACCACTGTATTGTAGCGGTTGATACCGGTTGAAAAGAAGAAAAGTACAAGGAGCAGCAAGAACTCGTCGTTCTTGAAAAAGAACAAAGTAAGGGCCAAAAGAAAAAGGCCCATGGTCAAATAGGTAATGGTTTGAACGTCCATCTTAATGCAAAGATAGCCGTGTTCGGCGAATTGACTCTGATTTTATCCAGCGATCGGGAATTTCCCCGTGGCACGCCTGCATGTAATCTGCATGTGAACAAGGTATAGGCTGACTCAATTCACCATCCAATGCCATCCACCAGGTATTGCTTAATTGGTTTTTATAAAACACAAAATGATGTGGAAATCCATCGATTGGCACAAGATAACGGGTTGTTTTGTCTCCATCGAACCGCATGGGTCGGAGGCTGCTTTTAAAACCTTCAATCAAATACCAAATCAAACAAGCTGCAACTTTGGCTCCTCTCCTGTCTTCATCCTGAAGCGGATTATACTCAAACAATCCAAAACTACTTAAATGAGGGCTGCAGCCTGCATACCAGGCAAGCTGGCAAGCCTCTTCACCGGTCAATCCAAAAGGTCTGGATTCGAAAGAACCGGGTGCGTCGCTGGATTTGATGGCCGTAAAATCGAACATCACCATGTCTGCCTCCCGTATGTATGGTTCAACTTCTCTGATATCTTCCCGCAATTGCCCCAATCTGATGCAATTGAATTGTCGTGTAAGTCCATATTCAAGACTCTCTTCAGAAACTAAATAGCTTTGGTAGCCAATGTGGTTGTAGCCTGCCAACTTGTTGTCTTTCATCAAAAACAAGTTAGATAGAAAAGTAGCGCTCGGACTTAGGTTTACGCCATCGTTTAAGTCGAATGTGGAATCAATATTAGTGAGCACTGCTTGTCGGCCAATTTCATCGTAAGCTTGCCACATGCCCAAAGCCAAATCGTGCGTACCTCCTATCAGCACAGGAATAATGCCTTTCTCAATTAAAATTTGGCAAACTTCTTTCAAACGAAGATAGGTTTGAAGTAGCGAATCACCCGCTCTCAGGTTACCTAAATCAATCATTTTAACGCTACCGCTACCTTTTTTTAGCTTGTAGAGCTCCCTCCTGATCTCATCAGCGGCTATTTCTGTACCTTGGTTTTTTGGATTTCCCCTTCCTTCCTCAAGTCCGATGATGGCTATCTGCGCATTTGTCCAATCTGGAAATTGCTCATAGTTCAAATCCAAATAATGACGAAAGCTGTGAAGGTCAGCACTCGGCTCTGCAACCGAAGGCGCTAGGGAGTTGAAAAATATATTCAGGTTCATAATAGTGCTTCAACAAAGGCATTGTATAGAAATGCCTCATTTTTTCAAGACAAAAGAAAGAATTTTTTTAGGAAACTTTTAAACCATTAAAAGTTTCCATAGTTTTGCAGGTGTTTATGAATGACCAAAAATACAAAATAACCGAAAAAGCCCTGGAGCAGTTCATGCGTTTTGGCATCAAAAGCATGACCATGGACGATGTAGCCAGATCGATGACCATGTCGAAGAAAACGCTGTATCAGCATTTTCAGGATAAGGATTCTTTGGTTTTTGCTGTTTGCGAACATCATTTGCTTCGGCATAACGACCAATTGAGTTGCATAGCCAATCAAGCTGAATCTGCCATACACGAAATGGCCCTTCTCAGTGATTTTATAAAAATCAAATTGACTGAAATGCACCCTTCGGTGTTGCACGATATCCGAAAGTACCATTCCAGAAGTTGGGCATTGTTTGTAGAGCACAGGGAGACCTGCATTGTAACCTCCATCATTCACAACTTGAACAGGGGGGTAGCAGAAGGAGTGTATCGATCAGATATTAATGTGGAAATTTTGTCCAGACTTAGGCTTGAGGAAATCCAGCTCGCCTTCGACCCTGATATATTTCCGCCTGGCATCTATAAATTGGGTGAAATCCAAATTCAGTTTTTTGAACATTTTCTGTTCGGGTTATTGTCGGCCGATGGACGAACCAAATGGGAGAAAATGCGCAATCAAATCGTTGAATCAACAAAAGCTTTTTAAAAACATACCTCAAAACAAACCTTAATCCATGCTGACCCCAAAGCAACTCTTTCTCTCGTATTTCTGCTTGCTACTCACTCCTGGGCTTTTTGCCCAAAACATTCGCCGACTTAGCGCCCAACAGGCTGTGAATGTGGCTATTGAAAACAATGTGGATGTGAAAAACGCCAAAATAGACCTGGACATAGCCAAAGCCAAGGTGTGGGAAATTACCGGAGCAGGTTTGCCACAGGTTTCCGGCGAAGTAAATCTGATTCATAACCTGAACATCCAACGGGTGATTCTTGAAAATGGTCAAGGTCCTTTTACTGTAGAGGGTGTGCCACAAGGAGCACTTATTGCTTTTCCTTTTCAACTAAAGAATAATGCATATGCGGCGGTTTCGCTAAACCAAATGTTGTTCAATGGTTCATACCTCATTGGGTTGAAAGCTTCACGTACATACACTCAGCTTGCCGAAAGGAGTATTACACAATCAAAAATAACCACTGCAGAAAATGTGATGAAAGCTTATTACTCCGCTCTGGTGGCGCAGGAGCGCTCAAAAATCATTGATGTAAACCTCTCGCAACTCGACTCTTTACTCAAAGACACACGCATTCTTTTCCAAAATGGTTTGGTGGAGAAAATAGATGCCGACCGTTTGGAGGTGCAATTAAACAACCTGAAAACAGAGCGTTTCAGGGTGTCAAAACTTATCAGCTTAAGCCATTACCTGCTGAAACTTCAAATGGGAATTCCAGTTACAGATTCTGTAGCCTTAACAGAAAAACTGTCCGATTTTCCACTCACTTCAGAGCCTGTTGATCCTACCACCTTCAATGTGCGAAGCAGAATAGAGTTTGCCAGTTTGCAAACGCAGCGAGATCTGGCAGTGTTGGATTTTAAAAACATTCGGTCAGGATACTTGCCTAGTTTATTTGGCTTTGCTTCTGTAGGAGCCAACACCGCAGCCACCCGATTTGGCGATATTCCCAATGTGCAGGATCGTTGGTTTAACTACTCTATGGTAGGCGTAAAATTAGATGTGCCCATTTTCGATGGGTTTATCAAAAGCTTTAAAATGCAGCAAAGCAAACTGAGCCAGAAGAAAATTGACAATGGTTTTGTAGCGCTGGAAAATGCCATCAGAACCGAAATTATTAAAGCATCGAGCGACTATGCTGTTTATCAGGCCAACTACCAGGTGCAGGCCCGAAATATGGAACTGGCAAGAGAAGTAGGTCGGGTGGCCAAAATTAAATATAAGCAAGGTGTAGGCACAAACCTGGAGCTCACCTCGTCAGAATCGGCAATAAGAGAGGCAGAGATCAACTATTATGCTTCGGTCTACGACATTATTATTGCCAAAATTGAACTCGACAAAGCAACAGGTAAACTCTATTCAGGAAACTAAAAACAACAACCCTCACCCATCTTTCACATGTTACGAAGCCTGGTAAGAGACCGCATAGGTCAAATTTTTGAACACCATTTCATGATTTCTGCCAAAAAATTGCGGGTAAAAAGCACCCTTGTTCAACTTGGATTAACTGAGTGGGACAAGCGTGAAATGCTCAACTACATTGAGCAAGAATTCCGAATCGATATCAATGCAAACGAAGAACTACGCATTCAAACAGTGTACGATACCATATCATACGTAACCCGAAAACTTGCTTAAGAATTTATGAAAACAAATCCATTTTTAGTTTCCATCATTTTGGCGATCCTATTGGTTGCCTGCGGAAAAAAACATGACTCAATGAGTCTTGAAGGTAAAAATCTTCAACTTGATTCATTGAAAACAGCTTTGGCTAAAACAGCCGAAGCCATAGAAAAGCTTGAAAACGAAATTGCTTTGCTCGATACCAACGCCCAAAATGAGCAAAAGATAAAAATCGTATCAACTTCTGTAGTTGAGAATGGAACATTCAATCACTTTGTAGATGTAACAGGCACAGTTGAAGCGGAAGACAATATTAAAATTGGTGCAAAGATTCCGGCCATGCTTACAAGTGTTTTGGTGAAAGAAGGCCAATCAGTTAGCAAAGGTCAACTTTTGGCTACCCAAGATGCCGACGTGGTTAGAAAGTCGATCGATGAGTTGAAAAACGGACTAGAACTCGCCAACACCTTGTTTGGTAAGCAAAAGGCATTGTGGGGCCAGAAAATTGGCTCCGAAGTGCAATACCTACAAGCCAAAAATCAAAAAGAAAGCTTGGAAAAGCGATTGAAAACCGCTGAGGCTCAACTTTATCAGGCATCAATTTATGCTCCTGTTTCAGGTGTGGTAGAAGTGGTTTACATAAAAGAAGGTGAACTGGCTTCGCCAGGTATTCCTATTTTTCAAGTTGTGAATATGAGCAACCTAAAGGTAGTTGCCAATGTACCGGATGCTTATTTGAGTACTATCAAAGAAGGCGATGGGGTAGAAGTTGAATTGCCCGATTTGAAACTCATGCTGAAAGGCACCATTTCACGAACAGGAAAAATCGTTGATCCGGGCACTCGAACTATCAAAGTGGAGGTGAAACTAAGCAATGTGCAAGGCAAGCTCCGGCCCAATATGTTGGCCATTGTGAAAATCAACGACCAAACCGTGAAAAATACTATTGTACTGCAGGAAAACCTCATTCAGCGATCTGAAATCGGACAAATTGTATTTGTAGCCGGAGAACAGGATGGCAGGAAAACAGCTGTGATGAAAAAGGTAGAAACAGGCATGGCTTATGGCGGCAAAGTACAGGTGTTGAAAGGTTTATCGCCTGGCGACCAGTTGATTACTACAGGATACCAGGAACTGGTCGACGGGCAGTTAATTGCCAACTAACATCTAAAATTCAACCACGACAATTATTTAAAAGTGGAAAAGCATAAACAATTCTGGCCTACCAACTGGGCCATAGAAAACAAAACAACCATCTATATTTTTTCCATTATCGTGACGATAGCTGGATTGATGGTGTACAACAGCTTGCCAAAAGAGCAGTTTCCCGATATCGTGGTGCCACAAATGTATGTGAGCACCATTTATCCTGGCACCTCGCCTGAGGATATGGAAAATCTCATCACCAAACCGATTGAAAAGCAATTGAAGTCGGTGAAAGGCATTAAGAAAATTACTTCCAATTCCATTCAGGATTTTTCAGCTGTCATCGTGGAATTCAACACCGATGTGCCGATTACTGTAGCCAAACAACGGGTGAGCGATGCTGTAGACAAAGCGAAAAACGAGTTGCCCAACGACCTCGACAAAGACCCCATGGTGCAAGAGGTCGATTTCTCAGAGTTTCCCATCATGAACATCAACCTGTCGGGCAATTTTTCCATGGAAAAACTCAAGGTCTATGCTGAAATAATTCAGGATGAAATTGAGGCCATGCCTGAAATTACCCGGGTAGATATCATTGGAGCATTGAATCGGGAAATTCAAATCAATGTAGACCTCTACCGCATGCAGGCTGCCGGTTTCACTTTCATGGATATTCAATCGGCCGTTGGCTCTGAAAATGTGAATATTACAGGCGGGGAACTGAATGTGAACAGCGTGCGCCGAACGCTTCGGATTAAAGGCGAATTTGAAAACATGGACGATATCCGAAAAATCATGGTTCGTTCGGCTACGGGAAGTATCATGTTGTTGCAGGATTTTGCCGAAGTGAACGATGGATTTGCCGAACGCCAAGACTTTGCCCGCCTCGACAACAAAAGCGTAATCACACTTAACGTAATCAAACGGGCTGGCGAAAACCTGATTTCTGCTTCCGATAAAATTGAAGCCATTGCCGAAAGACTCCAGAAAGATGAATTTCCCAAAGGACTGAATGTGGTAATCACTGGCGACCAAAGTGAAGGCACCCGGGTACAGCTAAACGATTTGATCAATTCAGTAATTCTGGGTTTCATTTTCGTTACGCTGGTACTCATGTTTTTTATGGGCACCACCAATGCTATTTTCGTTGGTTTGGCTGTTCCATTGTCTGTGCTGCTTGCCTTTTTATTTATGCCAACACTGGGTTATTCGCTGAATGTCATTGTTATGTTTTCGTTCTTGCTTGCCTTGGGCATAGTGGTAGACGACGCCATTGTAGTAATTGAAAACACACACCGCATATTCAATACAAACAAAAATCTTTCTGTAGCTCAAGCGGCCAGAATGGCTGCTGGCGAAGTGTTTTTCCCTGTGTTTTCAGGCACGCTCACCAATGTGGCTCCTTTCTTTCCGCTCCTGTTTTGGCCGGGTATTGTGGGCGAATTTATGAAGTACCTGCCAGTTACATTGATCATAACGTTGTTTGGTTCTTTGTTCGTGGCCTTCATCATGAATCCTGTGTTTGCAGTTTCGTTTATGAAACGTGACCACGTTGTTGGCAGCGCAAGGCCAGGTTTTAAAACGCTGTTAAAACCCTTGTTGGTCTTGTCGGGCTTGGCTGCCGTTGCTTATGCAATCAACTTCTCCTTTGGCAACTTCATGGTGGCTATCACCGCCCTGTATTTATTGAATCACTATGTTTTAACAAGCATGATAGGCGGATTTCAGAATCGGGTATTGCCTGCATTTATGCGCAAATACAAGGCATTAATTTCGTTTGTGATTTACAGAAAACGACCAGCCTTTTTTCTATCAGGCACAGTGCTTATGCTCTTTTTGTCCATTTATCTGCTTGGTATATTCACGCCTCCCATTGTTTTCTTCCCAAGTGGCGACCCCGCATTTGTGTACGTGTACAATAAAATGCCAATTGGAACAGATGCTGTTGTCACCGATTCTGTTACCCGCATTATCGAACGCCGGGTATATGATGTCATTGGTTCCAACAATCCTTATGTAAAATCTGTGATTTCGAATGTGGGTATTGGAGCAGGAGACCCAACAAACCCTGACCGCACAGTTACACCACACAAAAGTAAAGTTACGGTAGCCTTTGTGCAGTTCGATAAACGCCTGGGCTACAGCACTTCTGCTATCATGGAAAAAATAAGGGCAAATGTGAAAGACATACCCGGTACCGAAATTACAGTAGACAAAGAACAAGGTGGCCCGCCGGTAGGTAAGCCCATTGCCATTGAAATTTACGGGGAAGAATTCGATGATTTGCTGAAAATCCAAAACTTGGTAAAAGCGCAAATTAAGCAGGCTGGTATAAGAGGTATCGAAGACCTCCAAAGCGACCTGCAACTCAACAAGCCTGAAATCATTGTCGAAATTGACAGGCTGAAAGCAAACCGGGAAGGCATCAGCACAGCTCAGGTAGCGCTCGAAATCAGAAATGCGTTGTATGGTAAAGAAATCAGCAGGTTTAGAGATGAAAAAGAAGACTTTCCGATGATTCTCCGGCTAAAGGAAGGCGACCGGGATCAAATTGAAAAGCTGATGACGCTCAATATTGCTTACAGAGATATGGTGATGGGAGGCATGTTTAGGCAAGTTCCTGTTGGCACCTTGGCTTCGGTCAAATATTCAAGTACGTTTAGCAGTATTAACCGCAAAAACCAACGCCGCATGGTTACGCTTGGTTCCAGCGTGTTGACAGGTTACAACGCCAACGAAATCAACCAAGAGATCAATTTATTGCTTCCTAAAATTGCTTTGCCAGCTGGTTACGAAATCAAAACAGGAGGTGAACAAGAAGACCAAAAAGAAACAGGAGATTTTCTTTTAATTGCTTTCATGGCAGCTCTTGGGCTCATTTTCATGGTTCTTGTTACCCAGTTCAATAGCATTAGCAAGCCATTGATCATTTTCACCACGGTTGCTTTAAGCCTTATTGGCGTGTTTTCTGGCTTCATCATCAGTGGTATGACGCTTTCTATCGTCATGACGGGTGTGGGCATTATCGCCTTGGCCGGCATTGTGGTAAAGAACGGCATTGTTCTCATTGAGTTTATTGACGAATTAAGGCTTCGAAACTACACGCTTCGTGACGCTATCATCGAAGGCTCGGCCACCAGGCTAACACCTGTTTTGCTCACAGCTACTTCTACTATTTTAGGTCTTATTCCATTGGCGCTTGGCTTAAACATTAATTTTGGAACCTTGCTCAGCCACGGAAACCCCGAGTTTTTCCTCGGTGGTGATAGCCAGTTATTTTGGGGCCCATTGGCTTGGACCATTATTTATGGTTTGGCATTTTCAACCTTCCTTACCTTGGTCATAGTGCCAGCCATGTATTGGATCACCGAATCGTGGAAAAACAAATTGAAAAAGAAAAAAACACCAGAGATAAAGGAGGCTGACATGAGTTTAGCCTCTGTGAACTAAGTAAGATTTATTGTTTAGGGTTTAATTGAATAAAGCAAAAAAGTTCCGGTCTGTTAGGCCGGAATTTTTTATTTTCAGTTTTTGCCAAATGTCAGTTTCTTGCGACCCAACACGCACCAAACCGATATGAGCAAGGGAGTTTTTCAATTTGGCATCTGCTTTTTATTGTTTTTGCAAACCATAGTTCCTGCTCAAACCCAACCTGCTCTTTCTCATCCAGAATATGAAGCTATTCAAGTAAAGTTGCTACAAGGCTGGAACACATGGTACAACAATTCCATGCTCACACAGGTGCACATGCCTTCGGGGTTTGCACTTAGTCTGCGCTGGAAACAACATGCAAAAAACCAGGAAAAGCTGCTCAAGGAGGCACTCATGGTACACCCTGAAAAGGATTTGCCCGAAATTCTACCCCGGGAACATGCCTGGGATGGCAGCTACACCCGACTCGAAATGCGCTGGCAGCAGGTGAATGCCGAAATAGAAACCGCAACCGATGGAAATAACCTGGTCATTCGCATTACCCAAAAAACAAAGCCTGATTTTCCGATTAAAGTGGCGTTGGAGGCCGGTTATGTTTGGAACAAACCCGGCTCGGTTTTCAGAACCCGGCAGCAACTCAAGACTGCCGATGCAAAGTACACTGTGTTTGCGGCAAACCCCCTGGCCGAAGATCCAAATATGGGCCTCAGCGGACCCTATCTGCCAGTTTACCTCGATTCCGTTGTGGTTTTTTCAACGGGTCGGCAACTTGGATTGCAGGAGGCCAATGCCATTATACAGCGCCAAAAATCAGGCTACCAGGCAAAATGCGAAACGTTCGGTGAACAGTCAAAATCTTTCGAAGCCCTGCAAAGCTGCATGGCCTGGAACACCATTTTTGATCCCTTGAAAAACCGGGCAATTTCTACCGTAAATCGTCAATGGAACATCAATCGGGGAGGCTATGGCATGTTTTGCTGGGACAACTTTTTTGGAGCCATGCTCTGCGCCGTCGACAACCGGGAAATGGCTATTGCCAACCTGTTGGAAATATTGAACGAACGAACACCGGAAGGTTTTGTGCCCAACAACAGCCAGGGCAACGGACGAAAATCTTTCGACAGGAGCCAACCTCCGGTGGGCACCATGGCGGCCTGGCAGATTTACAGCAAATTCAAAGATAAATGGCTGTTGGAAACCGTATTTGAACCTTTGCTCACCTGGAATCGCTGGTGGATGAAAAACAGACTCTACAAGGGACTTTTGTGTTGGGGTTCGTCTCCATCGGCCAATACATGGAACGATCAGGCCTGGCACAACCGCCTGGCTGCTGCACTCGAATCGGGTCTCGACGATTCGCCCATGTATAACAATGTTGACTTCGACACAATTCACCATGTACTTCCACTACACGATGTTGGCCTTAACAGCCTCTACATCAACGATTGCAAACTTCTGGCAAAAATGGCAGCAGAACTCGGCAAAGAAGATGAACGAAAAGAGTTGCTGCAAAGAGCCTCTGCATTAGACAAGGCATTGAAAACGTGTTGGAGTCCATCAAAAAAAACCTTCTTAAATCGAAATGCGAACACAGGCGAATTTTCTGAGGTGATAACTCCCACGCTGCTTTACCCCATGCTGTCGGGTACTGCTTCACCTGCCCAGGCTGGAGAAATGGTGAATCAAATTTTACTCAACCCAGATTTGTTGGGGGGCGAATTTATGATTCCATCGCTTAACAGAAACCACCCGGAGTTTAATAAGCAGCGGTACTGGAAAGGCAGCATTTGGCCGCCCCTCAATTTTTTGGTCTATCTATCGCTCAAGCAGGCCGGACAAAAAGATGCCATGAAAATCCTGGCTAACAAATCAAAAAGCCTGCTTTTGCGTGAGTTTGAAACCAAAGGCTATATCAGCGAAAATTATTCTTCCATTACCGGAACTGGCGACAATCCCGGTATTCAAAGTGAACATTATTATTTCTGGGGAGGTTTATTAGGGCTCATTGGTTTGATAGATGAGGGTTATTATTGATATTTGTAGTTCTCCGATCAAGATCTGAGTTGTTTATGCGTCAAACTTTACTTTTCATTTGGCTTTCTGTTGCTTGTCCGTTTTGGGCAGTGGCCACTCATATTGTGGGCGGAGAGTTTCAGTTGACCCATCAGTCAGGGCCAACTTATCAGATTAAACTGACCTTGTATTTCGACGATATAAATGGTAGTCCTCAGGCATTAGATAGCGATGTGGTTCTCCACTTTTTCAGAAAATTCGACAATGCCTTCATCAATACCATTGTGGTGGATCTCGACAATACACAAGGTGCTTTTGTGAACTACACCAATCCTAAATGCACCACAGGAACTGCTGTTTTAATTCGTACAAGAATATTTACCTACACCCGACTTATTGAGCTCAATCCTACCCAATTCAACCATCCCGGTGGGTACTATGTGGTTTGGGACAGGTGCTGCAGAAACAACAATATCAACAACATAGACGACCCGGGTGGGACCGGACAAATGTTTTATATGGAGTTTCCTCCCGTGGTGTTAAATGGGCGGCCTTTCATCAATTCCAGCCCTACACTGTTTAAACCTCTCAACGACTATGCCTGTCTTGATCGTCTTTTTCAATTCGACTTTGGCGGTATCGATGAGGAAGGCGATTCTTTGGTGTATAGCCTCACCAATCCTTTGAGAGGCCTCGGCACAGCCGACGATCCAAGACCCATTGAGCCTCCTTTCACAGCAACATTTACCGTAGATTGGATGTTCGGTTTTAACGAAAACAGGCAAATCAGGGGAAGGTTGCCGCTTACCATAGACTCAAGAACTGGTCGCTTGAGCCTCATTCCTGGTGAGTTGGGCTTGCATGTGTTTGCGATTAAGGTAGAGGAATACAGAAATGGGATAAAAATCGGGCAGGTTAACCGTGAATTTCAGTTGCTTGTGCGGGATTGCCCCTTCAATGCACCGCCATTGGTGCTCATCCCCAATCCAATATCACAAGGAAATTTTCTGGGAAATAACGACACCATTCGGGTTGATGGCCGTTGTTTTACCTTGCGTATGAGCGATTCAATCAGCAATGCACCCAGCGACTCCTTATACTTAACCATCAAAAGCAGTTTACCGGGAAGCGCCTTTCAACGCTACCAAACAGCTTTTAGGGTGCGAAACAACAGTGATACTGCTGTCGTGGATTATTGCCTGCCAGGCTGCGATTCAACATTGATCAATAAGTTTTACCCCATCAACATCAGCGTGCGAGACGATGGCTGTTCAGTTCCCTTAAAAGACTCCATCACCATCCAGGTATATTTCCAAGTCGAGAATCCAAGAAATCCACGAGTGGCCTTGATGGGAGACATTGAAAATGGAGATACCCTCACTATTTTCGCTGGTCAATCTTACTCTTTCCGGATCTCCGCAACAGATTCTGCTGATGTGGTCAATTTTACAACCAACTACCCCGGTGGTTCACCAGTTCCCGGGCATGGCTACAGGCTGATTCCCGATGCCAACAATGAACCTGACAGTTTAGGCTTCACAGTTCAGTTTAATCCTTGCAATGCTGTTCCAGGCATTTATCCATACACCTGGGTAGCAACCGACAATGCATGCCCGACTGGCAGGGCTTCCGTTACCGTGTATTTGCGAATAATTACAAATGGTATCAGTCCCGTCGCTTCTTTGCCAAACCCGCAATTTTTCAAAGACGGAATTCCTGCTTACAGGGTACTTGCAGGTCAACCCCTTATCATACCTGTTGAAGGCAGAGACACCACAGATAGGGTGTATTTA
>JBBRCC010000100.1:0-15781 GCA_038205175.1 Cytophagales bacterium
CCCTTTACAAGACTGAAAATGATTTTGAATTGGACATCCCAAATCCAGTATTTGCATTCGATTCCAGCACAATTGACCTCTGCCTAAATCTGTTTCAATGGGCTACTTTTCGTAAAACAAAGGCCGCAATAAAACTTCATAAGTTATAATATTGACGACTCGAAAAGCAACTCTCTCATTTCTAACCAATTGAGTATCTTTTACTTATAGTTGGACACTAGTGGTTATATTTATTTAAAGTTGTTTAATATTCTTTGTTTGTCCTCATTCTCTTTATCGTTTTTATGATAAAGTTCAATGAACGTTATTTTTTGTTCCGCTTCAAAGTGAGCATAAATTAATCTTAACCCTGAATTTATTCCCCGACCTTTTAATGCTTTACAGGCAATCTTCTTTACTTTAATGACACAGGTTTCCAAACCCAAATTGTCAATACGAAAACTAAACTGTGGTCTTTGATGTGGTATTACTTCCAGCACTTTTTTCACCACTTCCAAATCTTCGTTCAGCGTTATGTATTTTTTCAACAGGTTTTTCAAATCCTTATTAAATTCTATAAGTGTATTAAAGGTCATTGTTGTTCAATTTCGTCACCATAGTTTCTTACGGAGAAAGGAGCATCTCTATAAAAAGCTAATTCGTAATTTATTTCTTCTCCTTCTTTTGAAGCCAACCAAGGCATATCTTTATGAGAATAATTACTGATGGCAGCAGCACTCCAATCACTCATTTGTTGAATAACTCTATCAATTACTTCTTTCTCACTTGCTTTAAATTCTGTTAAATCGGCTTTCACTAAAGGTAAGTAACGGATTTGAGGATAACCATGATATTCAGTTTTCACTCTTTGCAACTGACCTTTATCAATCATTTGCAGAACGATTGTATCTAACTTTTGTGGAACTGGACCATAAGGCAACTTGCGATATTTTGCACCAGTCAAATGTTCCTCATACAATTCGTAATAATTGAAGTCAGAGAAGTAGAGAAGTTTGTAAAGAACAGTTTCGCCAACATTGGGTTTGCCTGCGCAGTTTTCAAGAATATACAACAACACATTTTTAAACTTGCTGACTTGCAACGATGGAACTGAAATCCGTTCATTCGTTTTCTTTGACTTTGTTTCTGCTTTGCCTTCCAAATCTTGATTAGCGGAAAAATCGTTGGACACAAAATCATCCAATGAAAATCCTAACACCATTGACAGCCGTTGAAATTCAAGAACATCAACAGTTCTGTTTCCCAACTCTATTTGAGCTAAGGACGGTCTTGAAATCGTGATACTTTTCGCCAAATCTTCTTGAGACAACCCTTTCGTTTTACGAAGTTCAGATATCCTCTGACCTATTAGTTTTTGTGACAGTTTTATGTTCATATCAATTTTTTATTACGGTTCAAAGAGGCAAAAATCAGTATTGTTTCAAAACGAAACAAACTATTGTTTTAATTTTATCAACAGCCAACTTTGAACCTCTGACAACTAACGAATAATAGGAAAAGAAAAGCCCTCACACAAAAAAACACATTCTTAAAAAACGATGCAAGCCAACGCCACAGGCAATTTTTTTTATCCCACCGCATGGGTGCAGTCCACAATCTGACAGTAAGTGCTTCTAATTTAAACTCCTTCGTGGACAGGTTTGTGCATGACATCGGGAAGACATACCTTCGTTGCGAGAAGTCGGGTGATACGCATAATCGAGTACCCGCCCACATGCAAAACATGACAGGGAGCGGCTCTCACACCACTATACCTCGCTAAAACTAAGCAGGCAGTACGGGTCTCGTATACAGCGGTTCGTCAGCAATAATGCAACCGCTCTTTATACAAGTTGCACCTTTGTTCTACTTTGAGATAAGGCTAGCTAAGTTTTAGCCTCCTTATCGGATTTCAAGCGCCTAACGTTCCGGTCCTTCGCCGGGTTGTGAGACCTCCAGGTTTTCCATAAGGCCTCGCTCATTGCTCCCTGCTGCTGTGACCTCTGCTGACTTCTTTACTTTACCACGTACGGTTGTAAAGATCTCCCCGGGTAAGAACATACTCTTTCCTTCGATCACTGCGGAATCTGCTCAATTACGTTTGTTGGTCACGGACTTTGCATTGCTCCTGCCAAGGCGGCACAGGTGTGCATGCTTATCCACGTAATTGAGCCTCGTATTCCGTTTCTGTTAAGTTTACCCTGAGTTTATTGAAGGGCCAGTATTGAATTTTGTAGTCTCGCTTTCTTCACTGCATCCCTCACGAAATACCAGCTTGCGACTTACTAACAGACCTCTCCAACTTACCTGTAAAGGACTTGCACCTTCAAGAGTAAATTATACTTTCGTGCCTATGTTCATTCCGGGCACACACAGTCAGTTGCTGTCTGACAACAAAGGGAAACTTGCTTTGGCAGCTGGGTCGTTTGTTAATATCAACTTATGCTTCCTTTGTTTTGCCTTAAACAATCAAGGCCACGCTTTAAACGTGGCCTTGATTTTATTTTAAGTGAGTGAATGAATATTTAAACTACTCGTTGTACAACTGATAATACTCATCTGCCATGCGGTCGGAATCGAAGAATGGAACTACGTCCTTCATGCTGCGTTTTACCACGTTGAACCAATCATTGGGTTTGTCGTAGTACAATGGCAACACTTCATTCTCCAACAAATCGAGCAAATTCTGACAATCGATGTGGTCAATTTCTTCAATATGCAGGTTATGGTCGGTTATGGGCAATTCAAAAGCATTTTCGCCATGTTTCGAAAACTCACACACCCAACCATCTTGAATAGAAAGATTAATGGCACCGTTCATCGCTGCTGTCATGCCGCTGGTTCCTGAGGCTTCACGGGTTCTGCGAGGTGTATTCAACCACACATCTGCCCCTTTTTTCAATAGACCGGATAGCTCCAGTTCGTAGCCTGTCAACACTGCTGCGTTGTGCATGTGTCGGGTAAAATGCACCAGGTGATTAAACACAGAAATAGAACCATGATCGCCTGGATATGGCTTACCTGCCCAGATAATCTGCACTTTTTTGTCTGTGCTTTGCATCAATTTATTGAAACGAACAATGTCGTGCTTGATCAAATCTGCTCGTTTGTATTCTGCAAAACGGCGAGCCCACACAATTATAATGGCTTCAGGATCGAAAAGCTTTCCTGTTTGGTCGGCCACTTTTTGAATCAAGCGTTTCTTGAGGTGTTGCTTGCGGCGTTTCAAAGCCAAATCGTCTCCAACTTCCAGCGCTTTGTCCATGGCCGTATCGCTCCAATATTGTTTGTTTTGGGCGTTGGTAATGGCTTTTATGTTGCAAATCCCTGGAAAATCTTTCCACATTTCCCTCGAAACCTCACCATGCAATTGAGAAACGCCATTGGCTACTTTCGCCAAGCGGAGTGCTACAAGGCTGTGGCTAAAAATCTCATCATTCTCCCCGGTAATCTTCCGCACTTCGTCAAGCGGAACCGAGCCAAAAAAGCTCATTTTTTCGAGCAAATCAATGTTATGGGTTTCGTTTCCAGCTGCTTCTGGTGTATGCGTAGTGAAAACCACTCGCTTTTTCACTTCCTCAACATCGTGAAATTTAGAATACAAATGAAACACAAGCGGCAAAGCATGTGCTTCGTTCATGTGGTAAATTTCGATATTGGGCTCCAGTTGCTCCACAATTTTAGCCCCACCCATACCCAGTACAATGTTTTGGGCAATTCTGGCTGCGGTATCCGCATCATACAATCTATGTGTGATGGTTCGGGCCAGGTGATCGTTTTCGGGAATATCTGTGGTGAGGAAATACATAGGACAAGTCCCAAAAATTTCAGGCTTGAGATACAACGCCTTCACATAGACCTGATGTTTGTTCACGTAAATGGGCACCATGACGCCGGTGTCTTCCAAAAACGTGTAATACTTTTCTTGAAACAGCACGTCCATGCCGTTGTCTGATTTGCGAACCTGGTCATAGTAGCCATATTTCCACAAAATGCCCACGCCAATCAAGTTTTGCTTCAGGTCGAAGGCACTGCGCATGTGCGAACCAGCCAAATAGCCCAAACCACCAGAATAGATTTTGAGACTTTGATGAATGGCAAACTCCATGCAAAAGTATGCCGCTTTTTTCTGGTACTTTTCGTTGATGGGATAAGGATGCAGGTTTGAAATGTAACTCATAATGTCTTTGTTATTGATTTTCAGTTTTTAAAGATACTTTTCAGTCAGGAGGTAATTGGTCACATAATCCTGTATACCGTCTTCCAAAGAGGTAAAAGGTTGTGAAAAACCAATGCCTTTCAATTTAGCCATGTTGGCTTCGGTGAAGTATTGATACTTATCACGGATATCGGCAGGTGTATCCACAAATTCAATGTGTGGCTCCAGTTCCATGGCCTTAAATGTATAGGATGCCAGGTCTAAAAAGGTTCTGGCTTTACCCGAACCCAGGTTGTAGATGCCTGAGTTTTTTCGGTGATGCATGAGAAAATAGCATACATCAACCAGGTCTTTTACATACACAAAGTCACGCATTTGCTCGCCGTCTTTAAAATCAGGGCGATGCGAGCGAAACAGTTTCATTTTGCCTTCTTTTTTAATGTTGTAGAAGGTGTGGAATATTACAGAAGCCATGCGACTTTTATGGTATTCGTTTGGCCCATACACATTGAAAAATTTCAACCCGGCCCAAAAAAATGGCTTATTTTCCTGAGCAAGTGCCCACATGTCAAAGTGATGTTTCGAGTCGCCGTAAGGATTCAAAGGCTTTAAATTTGACAAATTGGACTCATTGTCGTCATATCCCTGGGCTCCGTCGCCGTACGTGGCGGCAGATGAAGCATATACCAATGGCAATTGATGTGCTGCGCAAATTTCCCAAAGTCGCTGCGAATAGTGCAAGTTCAGTCGATCGAAAATAGCCACATCAAATTCTGTGGTATCTGTGCGGGCACCAATGTGAAACACAAATTCAGTTTCGAGGTGATTTGCCAGCAACCAGTCAAAAAACTCATCCCGGTGGATTTTGGCCACAATTTGCTTTCCTTCTAAGTTAGGCGCCTTGGCAAGCGACGAAAAGTCATCGACAGCGATAATGTTGTTGAACCCTTCCTGATTTAGCTTTGCAATAAGGCAGCTGCCAATAAAACCGGCTGCACCGGTAACTACTATCATGTTGTAATCAAAAATTTGACCTATTTCGGGCAGCAATATTAGGCTTTTTTAAAGGCTTTTTTTGTTTCCTGTCTATGAACGCAAAGTTTTCCTGCTATTTAATTGCCATCCTTTTTGCATTACAAAGCTGTGATTCAAGCAGATATCAAAATCAATTTGCAGATTTTAAATGGTATAAGAAAGACGACATTGGTCAGGAAATTGGCCTGCCAAAAGCTCCACTAAGGGTCATGTCGTTCTCCCCAGCCTTCACAGAAATCTTATTTGCCGTTTGCGACGACAGCCAAATTGTAGCAGTAAGTCCGGTTTGCAATTTTCCTGAGGGTGTAAAAAATAAGCCTGTTATATCCAATTATCCAGTAGACCAGGAAGCAGTACTTGCTATTAAACCCGACTTGATTTTTACAGAAGTTGGCATCACACCGCTCGATGTAGCAGAGCAGCTCAAATCTTTAGGCATACCTGTTTATTTTCAAAATTATAGCACAGTGGCTGATTTGCTCAACAAAATTGACTCGGTTGGCCACTGGCTAGGGCAGCCTGAGAAAGCTGCAATACTTGTCGACTCGCTTAAAAATGAAGTCAAAAATCTGGAAAGTGAGCCGAGCAGAAATGACACCGCAATAGTGCTTGTTATCACCTGGCAGCAACCCATCTTTGCTTACGGGAAAAATACATTGATGAATGACAAAATACGATTGGCAGGCGGGAAAAATGCAATTGACCAGGTTTTTGACAAAGTGTACCCGGAGTTAACCAGGGAGTATATTTTACATATTAACCCTGATGTGTTGTTCGGAGGCACCTTTTCGAAGATGGATTCTACGTTTTTCAAACTTTATCCGGAGCTAAAACAAATCAACGCATATAAAAATAAACATATTTACGCCCTGACTGACGATTTGGCAACCAGGCCTAGCCCAAGGGTAATCGAATCTGTTCGGGAAATTAAAGGATACCTTGATCGCTACTACCAAACCAAACTGACCAAAGCCAATGGCAATTGATATTGAATTCAACAAAAATGAAGACAGCATGAAGCTCCTCATGTCTGAGCTAAACCGAGTCACAAATCTTGTAAAACAAGGAGGAGGAGCAAAAAAAATGGAAGCCCAACATAAAAAGGGTAAACTCAACGCCAGAGAAAGGGTAGCAAAGCTGCTGGACTCCAATAGTGAGTTTATGGAAATTGGAGCGTTAACAGCCTGGGGCATGTATGAAGAAGATGGAGGATGCCCTTCTGCTGGCGTAGTAACCGGAATTGGCCGAATACATGGCCGTTTGTGTATGATTGTTGCCAATGACGCCACCGTAAAAGCAGGAGCATGGTTTCCGATGACAGCCAAGAAAAATCTTCGGGCACAGGAAATTTCGATAGAGAATAAACTCCCCATTATTTACCTGGTCGACAGTGCGGGCATTTACCTCCCGCTTCAAGCCGATGTTTTTGCCGACAAAGAGCATTTTGGCAGAATTTTCAGAAACAATGCTGTGATGAGTTCAATGGGCATTGTCCAAATAGCTGCTATTATGGGCAGTTGTGTAGCAGGAGGTGCCTATCTGCCTATCATGAGTGACGAAGCCATGATTGTGGAAGGAACAGGTTCTGTGTTTTTGGCTGGCTCATACCTGGTGAAATCTGCTATTGGCGAAGACGTGGACAACGAAACCCTTGGAGGTGCAGGCACCCATTGTGAAATTTCAGGCGTTACGGATTACAAAATGCCAAACGATGAAGTTTGTTTGGAAACCATAAGAAATATTGTGGGCAAAATGGGTGAAACCCCAAAAGCTGGTTACAGCCGCATTGCACCTCTGTTGCCCAAAGAAAATCCGGAAGAAATATTGGGTATTATGCCGGCCGACAGGGTGAAACCTTATGACATGCTGGAAATCATCAAGCGAATTGTAGACAATTCTGAAATAGATGAATACAAGGCTTTGTATGGCAAATCAATCATTTGCGGCTTGGCGAGAATTGACGGTTGGGCTGTAGGCATTGTGTCTAACCAACGCAAAATTGTGAAATCAAAAAAAGGTGAAATGCAGATGGGCGGTGTAATTTATAGTGACTCAGCCGACAAAGCTTCCCGCTTTATTATGAACTGCAACCAGAAAAACATTCCGCTTTTGTTTCTAACTGATGTCACTGGGTTTATGGTTGGCAGCCGCTCTGAACATGGGGGAATCATTAAAGATGGTGCTAAAATGGTAAGTGCAGTTTCCAACTCTGTTGTGCCTAAAATAAGCATAATTGTTGGCAATTCGTATGGTGCAGGCAACTATGCCATGTGCGGAAAAGCCTACGATCCACGCTTTATCTTTGCATGGCCTTCAGCGCAAATTGCCGTGATGAGTGGAAACGCAGCTGCAAACACCTTGCTGCAAATTCAAGTTGCAAATCTGGAAACGAAGGGGCAAAAAATCACGGAAGAGGATAAACAAAAATTGCTTTCTGAAATTACAGACCGATACATCAAGCAAACCAGTCCTTATTATGCCGCATCCAGGCTCTGGGTAGATGGATTGATAAACCCGTTGGAAACTAGACAATTGGTTTCAATGTCGATTGAAGCAGCAAACAATGCCCCAATAGAAAAGCGGTTTAATCCAGGAATTATTCAGACTTAGTCTTCCAGAATCGTTCTTTTTCTTCTGCTTGTAAGCAACCTCGAATGAAGTTTCAAGGATTTGAATACAATGGTAATGATGTGCCCGAAGAGGAAAATTAAACTGATGATGATGAGCGGCGTGAGGGTGGAATATTCTTCCATAAAGAGGAAGAAATTATAAAATCCATGCCAAAACGTTGCCATAATGAGTCCTCTCCATCTGTAAATCAAAGAGTTCACATCGTCAGAATCCATGCCATATTTCGACATGCCAGTGTAAAAGCCCATAGACATGGCCACAGGTATTGACATGGCTATGCCTCCAAACATTCTCCAGGTTCCTGCATACATGTCGCCAGGAAGAAAAGTATGAATGATGTTATCGCCGGTAATAAATCCAAGGCCTATCATAACACAAAGAATGATTCCGGCTAAAGGCTCATCAAATTCCTTTTTTCGATACAGAAAAGCAATGATTACAATATACTTGTTGAATTCGTCAACAAATGCAGTGAAAAAGCCATAACCTATTTTCCCAAAAAGTGTTGTCACATTTTGGTTTATGCCAAATTCTCCTGCTGTTGATTTAATGACGATGGAAGGAATTACCACCAAAATAGAAATTAAATAGGTCATAAACATGACCGTTCCACTTCGGGAGTTTAACTTCTTACGAAAGAGCCTGATGGCAACAAGTGCCAACAAAAAAGGCAATGCAATAGAGATGTAGTCTAACATGAATCAGACTTATTTGTGTTTGTTTGTCTTCAGCATTTCTTAGGCCGGGCGATGGGAGAAAACGATTCCTAGGGAGGCTAATTCTGCTAAAATGGGTTTATACAGGTCTCGTTTCGTTGGTAAACATACACCTTTTTCAAGTATGTTTCCAATCAACATTTGAATCGCAGCTATTCCAAGCGGCAATCCTACTGTTTTTGCCATAGCTGTAGAATGACTATCCAAGCCATTTACGACTAAACTAGCGGTTGTGTTCAAATCATTTCCCTGTTGATTTATGAAACCAATTTCATGAAACATTACAATCATATCTTTATCTGTTGGACTAAGAATCCATTTTTTAATAATGAGTTCCTGCAAAATAATGCCGGGAACTGCTGTTTTCTGATTTTCCAATACATTTTCTCCGTCAAACAAACCAAGCCATTCCAGCATGTGCATCGATTTTTCGTTCAACTCGGGCAACAAATTCTGTATCGACTTCCTCAAATCAGTCGAATGTGGCAAAAAAGTTGAGATCCATTCAGGCCAGTTTTTAAAAGCTGAAAAATCGACTTTGGTAGTGTCGTCGGTGAGGCCTAATTGCACCAAAGCCGACCAGGCCTGGCAAAATCCTTGTTTTCGCAATGTTCCACGAATAATGGTTTTGGCATCTTGCAGCCCATATACTTCGTCGTATATGAGTGAGTCTCGGTTCGGATAGCCCTCTAAGTTCAGTTTCAACCCTGGCATGTCTACGTCCACGGCATGTCTGAACAACTGTTGATAAGGCAGTAATTTCAGTTTTCCGTTTTCCCTGTATCGGGAAACTCCTTTGCCCGCTTGCACCACATTCCAAGGGTTCCACGAAATCTTATACCCCCAAGGATTTGTGTCATTTTCAGGTGCCACCAGCCCACCACACCAAGATTTGAAAGTATGAATTTGACCGCCCTGCTCCCGAATATTGTCTAGCATTTCCATGGCCGACATGTGGTCTATTCCCGGATCTAAACCGCATTCGTTCAGCAGCAAAAGTCCTTTACTTTTAGCCTCAGCATCCAAACTCCGCATCTCTTCGCTGATGTAGCTCGCCGTAACCAAATGACGACCAATATCTAAACACATGCGGGCGATGGCAATATGCATAACTGGAGGAAGCATGGAAATCACCAAATCGTGGTTGATGATTAAATCCTTGAGTTTTTCCTGATCAGAAACATTGAGCTGAACGCCAACGCCAAATTTCAAAGCGGCAATCTTTTCTTTTAGCAAATCTTCCGACTGCTCGGCCACGGTAAATCTAAATCCCAATTCACCACACCGTTTTTCGAGGTAGGAAATTAAAACATTCGCAGAACGACCTGCTCCAAGTAAGAGTATCGATTTCATGGCTGCAAAGTCAGAGTTTTCAAAAGAATGGACAACTTAAAAGTAATCAAAGTGAAATTCTATTTCTTTTGCGATTCAAATCAAGGGAAAAATGAAAATAGCAATTGTAGGAGCAACCGGATTGGTGGGAAGCGAAATATTGAACGTATTGGCCAAAAGCAACCTGGCTGAAGCTGAAATTATAGCAGTGGCCTCAGAAAAATCAGTAGGAAAAACTGTGAGCTATAATGGTCGAGAAATCCCGGTAAGCAATTGGCAATCAGCTGTTTCAGCCAAACCTGAGTTTGCTATTTTTTCTGCCGGTGGCGATACTTCACTAGAATTAGCACCAAAATTTGCAGAAGCAGGTATCACAGTCATTGACAACAGTTCGGCTTGGCGCATGAATCCGCATCACAAACTCATTGTGCCAGAAATAAATGCTAAAATATTAACAAGAGAAGATAAAATCATAGCCAATCCAAACTGTTCTACTATTCAAATGGTACTGGCTTTGCACATGTTGCACAGGCATTTTCATTTAAAAAGAATTGTAGTTTCTACCTATCAATCTGTTACCGGAACAGGTTTGAAAGCAGTGAAGCAGCTTGAAGACGAAAGGAATGGCATATTGGATGGCCCAAAAGCCTACCCCTACCCGATCGACTTGAATGTGTTGCCCCATATCGACTCCTTTCTAGACAACGGATACACCAAAGAAGAAATGAAAATGGTGAACGAGACCAGAAAAATTTTGGGAGACAATAGCATTGGAATCACCGCAACTACGGTTCGGGTGCCTGCCTTAGGAGGCCACTCAGAATCGGTAAATGTAGAATTCGACCTCGAGTTCGACATCCATCAGATTTTCGAAATTCTTGACCATACACCGGGAGTAGTTGTGATGGACGACCCATCGAAAAACATATACCCTATGCCTATTTTAGCCCAAGGGAAAAATGAAGTATTTGTGGGCCGAATTCGACGTGATGAGTCGAAAGCCAAAACCATCAACATGTGGATTGTTGCCGATAATTTACGAAAAGGGGCAGCAACCAATGCGGTTCAAATTGCCGAATACCTGGCAGCAAATGATCTTGTCTAAAGCTTACATACTGTAAACCTTCACACTGCCAAAAACAGCATTTGCCTCCAGATTGATGCGGGTTGGGGCGTTTTCATTACCCAAAATGGTTTTGTCATCACCGAAACTGGTTTCTCTTCCATCCGGTGTTTTCACGGAGCCAAATACGCTGCTTGATTTAATTTTAACCCGGGCCTGAGCTGGCAGATATACTTTCGCCTCCCCGAAAATAGCATTGACCTCAATATCTGTTTCCTGGTTGGTAAACTGAGCTGTTCTCAAGTCGATCACTGAGCTTCCAAAAATAGCATTAAACTCTTCATCCTTATTTACTGATTCAGGCGTAACGGTGGAACTGGAAAAGGCATTATCTTTATTTTTCCAGTCTTTTCTTTTGTTGCCGAAGCTTCCAGTCAAAATCTTAATTCCAATGTAAATAATGAATGCAGCAAACGCAATTCTAAATAAGGGCAGGTCGATTTTGAAAACATGATTGACAATGATAGACACGCCAATGAGCACCACAAAAACGCCAATGATAAGTTTTGAATCCATGATGGGAAAATGTTTGATTTGAAAAGTAAATGTAACATCAATATAAAATCATGCAAACACCTCAATACTTTTTTGTGAAGAATGACCAAACGAAAACCTTTATATATGAATGAGGGAAGCATCGAATGTCGCAAATCCGACAACCAAAACTGCAACTTTGTCAGTTGCCAAAAAGCTTGTTTAGCAACCATACTGCCCATTTTGACAGAATAAAGGCTGACACGAAGGCAAAAAGGTTCGTGGCATAGCTTTCGCAGACACACTTTTCACAAACTTTTGTTCAATTTAAAATTCAACGTTTAACAGATATGTCGATCAACATCAAACCAATTGCAGGAACACAAAACAGAGTTGTTGTTTTGCCTTCGCCAGCCGAAGAAAAGACAGCTTCAGGCATCATCATTCCTGATACCGCTAAAGAAAAACCTCAAAGAGGTACTGTTGTAAGCACAAGTGAAGTTGATGAAAAAGGCAACAAACCGGCAGTAAAGCCTGGTGATGTTGTGCTTTATGGCAAATATGCTGGTACCGAAATCACAGTAGATGGCAAGGAATTGCTCATCATGCGTGAATCTGATATCCTGGCTACTATCTAATCTGTTGTTCAACCTTTTTAAAAAAATCAATAAATCATGTCAAAGAAAATTCATTTCGACTCCTCTGCTCGTGAAAAGCTAAAAAAGGGTGTTGACACATTGGCCGATGCCGTAAAAGTAACACTTGGTCCTAAAGGCCGAAACGTAATAATTGATAAAAAATTCGGAGCTCCTGCTGTCACTAAAGATGGTGTAACGGTGGCTAAAGATATCGAATTGAAAGACCCAATCGAAAACATGGGTGCTCAGTTGGTGAAAGAAGTAGCTTCTAAAACTGCCGATTTGGCTGGCGACGGAACCACGACTGCAACTGTTTTAACTCAGGCCATTTTCACCACAGGTATTAAATCTGTAGTGGCAGGTGCCAATCCGATGGACTTGAAAAGAGGCATTGACAAAGCGGTTGCTGCAGTAGTTGCTCACTTACGCAGCCAGTCTAAAGCCATCAGTAACTCAAATGAAATTGGCCAGGTAGCCACTATTTCTGCCAACAATGATGCAGAAATTGGTAAAATGATTGCCGACGCCATGGACAAAGTTGGTAAAGATGGTGTAATCACTGTTGAAGAAGCAAAAGGTACTGAAACTGAGGTAAAAACAGTGGAAGGTATGCAATTCGACCGTGGTTATTTATCACCTTATTTTGTGACCAATACAGAGAAAATGGAGGTTGAATTAGAAAAGCCATACATTTTGATCTATGAAAAGAAAATCAGCTCGATGAAGGAGTTACTTCCTGTGCTTGAGTTGACGGCACAAACTGGTCGTCCTTTGTTGATCATTTCTGAAGATGTAGACGGTGAAGCCCTGGCTACCCTGGTAGTAAATAAAATTCGTGGTGCGCTTAAAGTAGCTGCTGTAAAAGCGCCTGGTTTCGGCGATCGCAGAAAGGCTATGTTGGAAGACATTGCTGTATTAACAGGTGGACAAGTAATTTCTGAAGAAAGAGGTTACAAATTGGAAAACACCACTCTTGAGTACCTGGGTGTTGCCGAAAAAATAATCATCGACAAAGACAACACAACCATCGTAAATGGTTCTGGCAAAAAAGATGATATCGTGGGTCGTGTAAACCAGATTAAAGCTCAAATCGAGTCAACTACATCTGATTATGACCGTGAAAAACTTCAGGAGCGTTTGGCCAAATTGAGTGGTGGTGTTGCCATCCTTTATATTGGAGCAGCTACCGAAGTTGAAATGAAAGAAAAGAAAGACAGAGTTGACGATGCATTGCATGCAACCCGTGCTGCTGTTGAAGAAGGAATTGTTCCGGGAGGTGGTGTTGCTATTTTACGAGCAGCAGATTCGCTTGGAAAATTAGATACCCGAAACGAAGACGAGGCAATCGGTGTGAACATCATCAGAATTGCACTTGAAGCACCTTTGCGTTGCATCGTGGCCAATGCAGGCGGAGAGCCTTCAGTAGTAATCAACAAAGTGCGTGAAGGAAAAGGTGACTATGGTTACAATGCCCGTGACGACAAGTATGAGAACTTCTTCGCCGCTGGTATCATCGACCCAACTAAAGTAACTCGTTTGGCACTCGAAAATGCTGCTTCTATTGCAGGTTTGTTGCTCACAACCGAAGCTGTAGTTGCCGACGATCCGGAAGAAAAAGAAGCTTCTATGCCATCGATGGGTGGTGGAATGGGTGGCATGATGTAATCAGCCCAGGTTTGCAATTATTAGCAAACCTCTCCTTCTTTATACAATACATTGCAAAAGACCCTACTGGAAACGGTAGGGTTTTTTCTGTTCAACAGTTTAGTAAAAAAGCTGGTTTTTAATGAAAAGAGGCACGACTGCAATCATTTCGTTGGCTCCAAACTATTCAACTTACCAACCAAATACTTTTCTCATTCACTTCAAATTTCACTTCGCTCACTTCCCCTATCCATTCTCCATCTATGTGTGCCTGAGCAGGATACGCAAGGTGAATATGTCCATTTTTTGCCAGCAATAAATTTGATGTCGAATCATTCCTGCGCACACCAAGCCAGGTTTTCAGTACAAACCAAGGAAGCAGCCAAAGTGAAAAATTAGTGACTTGCACCACATCTAGCAAGCCATCTGAAGCATCGGCTTCAGGTGCAATTTTGGCATTATTTCCATATTGGTTGCAGTTGGCTATTGTGAGCATTCGAGCGTTTGCAAGGCCAAACTTGATTCCTTCAATCTGTCCGAAATATTGAACAGTTTTGGCTTTAAAAAAACTACGCATCGCAATTCGGGCATATTCCCAAAAACCACGGGTTCGGGAGTTTGAAAATTCTTTGGCAACAACGCCATCCAAACCCACTCCTGCTGTGCACAAAAAGAAGCGTCCGTTGAATCGGCCAGTATCAATTTGCCTCGCAAATCCATGAATAGCTACATGCAATGCTTTTTGAGGATCTAAAGGCAAGCCAAAATGCCGGGCAACTCCATTGCCAGAACCTGAAGGAATAATACATAAGGGAAAAGCAGCATGTTGGAGACCTTGGGCTACTTCGTTAATTGTTCCGTCTCCGCCAATGGCAACAATACGGTCATAAACGCCTTCTAAAACTGCTTGTTTGGCAATTGCAGTAGCATGTCCGGGATAGCTGGTGCTCACCCAATCGGCGGTAACACCGACCGGCAACCATGCTCTTAATATATTCCAATTCAGTTTTTGTCTGGCAGTTCCCGATTTTGGATTGGCAATAAATAACAGGTTCATAATTTACTGCCAAATAAGACAGCCTATTAATTGAGCTGCAATTTTAGGCAATGCCTGGCAGTTTTGGTCTGCACCACAATCAATTTTAACCCCGAAGTCCAACTTTGTACTGACAAAGAAAGAGTTTGGAATGCCTCTAATTGCGTTTTCATCAAAGACTTACCTGTGATATCAAAAACTTCGATTTGAGCCAAATCGGTTGAATTATTTTTCAACCAGGCACCTGAAGTGGCAGGATTAGGGAACACCGAAAAATGTTGCTGAATTTCATCCTGACCTTTTGTTGGAGTCAATACCAAATCTCTTACCCTCACCTTCACCGTGCTGCCCCAAACCCGATTACTATCCTGATCTATAGCTCTAAGTTTCAAATAAAAATCCTGGTTCCGGCTTGGGATTGGCCAACTTGCCCGTAAAGCGAAGATGTCGACGTCAGAAACTTTTGTGGTTCCTTCCCATAGTTCAATCCTAATTGGATCTCCGTTTGTAATCTGTACAGGCAAAACCAGTGGAGAGGCAGGAAAATAAATAAGTGTGTCGAGCGTGGTGGGCAAAAACTCCGCCATAGGCAACTGACGAGCAGGCACTTGAGTGCAGACATTAATATTGAAACCCGTGTTGTTTTGTTCCACCACATGACAAGGGCGATTCATATTTCCTGTTCCAATATTTCGTCTTATAAAACATGGAGTTCCTCCTCTTGTACCATTCACCAATATGCCTGAAACAGCAGTGTTCGAATCAATAATCACATTATTCAACGTGTAGTCTGCATTATTGGTGTTGGCCGTAACCTGAATGCTATTGCTAAAAAGCTGATTATTTTTGATGATCACATCGAAAACGTCACGCATTTTATAAACTCCAATATAGTTGCGGGTAAGGTTGTTGGTAATCACAGCACCGTTTACACTGGTGCCTCCACAGCATTCCTGAATCAAAATGCCTTCTCCGTCTACCGAAGGATAGCCAGTAGGACTATTGATACGGTGA
>JBBRCC010000101.1:0-15741 GCA_038205175.1 Cytophagales bacterium
AGTTTTTCGAGGAGCACATTTTCGGTAAAATCACTTATTTCTAAAATGGTACGCTTTCGACTTTGAACAGCCAGAATCAAAATCACTTCGCTGTTGGCATCAGCTTTTGAAACTACAGGTGGGGCATCAATATCTGCAGGAAGTTGTCGCAGCGCCTGGCTCACTTTGTCTCGCACATCCGAAGCCGCATTATCCAGATTTATATTTAGGTTAAACTCAACATTGATTATACTGGAGCCTTGGTTGCTTGAAGAGCTAATGGTTCGAATGCCTTCAATGCCGTTGATGGCTTTTTCCAGTGGCTCGGTGATTTGTGTTTCTATAATATTGGCGTTGGCGCCGGTGTAGCTGGTGCGGACACTGATATTGGGTGGGTCGATAGCAGGAAATTCCCGAACGCTTAAAAATTGAAGCCCAACCAGGCCAAACAGCAAAATCATAATGCTGCAGACAATGGCAAAAACGGGTCTGTTTATACTAAAATCTGAAATGTTCATGGCAGCAGCGGTTCATTGGCCAATTGAACAATTTTTTTGATGGCTACCGGACTACCAGGTTTTAGAAACAAAAGCCCATCTATGGCCAAGGTATCTCCAGCTGAAATTCCCTTGGTTATTTCAACCATGCCACGTCCCCGATAACCCGTTTCTATTTCTGTAAATTTTGCCAGACCTCCTTTTATCAAAACGGCCTTCTTTGTTCTGGATTCAGGAATGATGGCACCTGCCGGAATCATGACTACCTGCCTGGTTTTTTGGGTTATTTTTACGGTTACAAACCTACCCGGCATCAGGTTGCTTGAATTTGCTCCTTCTATCAAAGCCCTAAATTTCAGGTTTCTGGTGGCAGCATCAACCTGGGCATCAATGGCAATAATTTTTGCTTTGGCTGTGAAATCTGGCGTGAGAATAACTTGAACCACTTGTCCGATTTCAGGAAGAATGGTGGTGCTTTCGGGCATCACAAAATCTACTTTTGTTCCTGTAGTTTGCTGCAATGTGGTAAGCACATCGGCCGGACTCACATAAGCTCCCGGACTTATGTTTCTAAATCCTAATTTGCCGCTAAACGGGGCACGAATTTCCGTTTTTCTAATCTGGGCTTCCAAAACCGATTTTTCTGCCTGTAAACTATAGAGTTGAGTTAATGCCAGGTCGTATTCTTGTTGATTTACACCATTCACAGTGAGCAGGTTTTGCAGGCGCTTTTCTGTTTTTTCTGCAATGTCAATCTGGGTTTCGACTCGTTTTTTCTGGGCAGTCAGATCATCATTGAATACCAATGCAAGCAAAGTCCCGGCAGATACCTGCTTGCCTTCGTCAATATTTAGCTTTACCAACCTTCCGGCCAGTTCGGGCCTTATTTCTACAAATTCGGCTGCTACCAAAGTGCCATTGGCTTCAACTGTTGTTGCAAAGGGTTGACTGCTGGCTATTATTGCCTCTACCCTGATATCGCTGAAATCGGGACCTTTACTTTTTGGAGGCGTGTTTCCTCCAGTGCATGCTTGTAAATATGAGAGAAAAAGAGAGGCAGCGAAAAAAATTAAATGCCTGGGAAACATAAATTGCTTAGCGATGAAGGAATGAAACTGGATGTGGGTACAATTTGTTTGGAGAGCAAATGTAACTGAAAACCGTAATGTTGATTGAAATGCTTGTCAAATGCTGCCTGAACCGTTGTTCAAAGCGCAACCTTTTTATGAACGGCAAAAAAGTAGCCTGAAATGCTCATTTATTCCCCAATAAACCAACATGGCTCCGGGAAACAACAAGCGGGTATCGAAAGGTTCGGCAAAGTAAAAATACCCACGAATGAAGGTAATGCTGCCCAGATAAACCAAGCCGAAAAAGAGAAATTGGTTCATAGAAAACTTGAGGGAAGTGCGTGTTTTTAGATAAACAAATACCATCAAAACTGTCTGAACTACAATCCCAAGCCAGGCAGATACTGATTTGTATGTTGGAAACAAGTTCCTGAAAATCAGCAATTCATTCACAATAGCTTGAAGCCAATGCAAAATAAGTTGGTTAAACGATTCTTTGTGAGGATATCGGGAGCCGCCTGTCCACATGCCCGATTGCAGGTAATCGAAAATGAGATATGCCGAAAGAAGAGAAAATGCAGCCCCGACAATGAAAATGAGCTGAATTGCGGCAGATTTGTTTCCTTGTCTTAATTGAAAGATGGCCAGCAGAAATCCGGAAAAGATGGCAAATGCACCAATATACCTGGTAAAGCAAAGACCAATGAGAAAGGCCAAAGCCAGAAATGCATAGGTTGGTTTTTCGAAATGAAGCTTTTCAACTTGAAGTAAAAAACCCAACAGCAGTGCCGCAAACAAAGGTTCGGACCAACTGTGGCAAAACACAAACATAAAATGGTCGGTGAAAAAAGGCCAAAGGGCCAGGATTGGAAAGGCTTTGAAACGCTGGCAAAACACCCAAAGCATGCCCGAAGCCAGCAAAGCGTTTAAAACTTTTGAAGCTGCAAATGCACTTAAGCCAGGCAATCTTAAAATGCTGATTACCAGAGGATAGAGTGGAGGAAATGGAGAAAAAGTTTGATTGAAATCGTTTCGAATCGAAGAGAGCACCCAGGCTTTTCCGGCCAATATATTGTCAGACACTTCGAAGTAGAAATAAGAATCGTTGGTTTGAAATCCTGTTTCGTGTTGGTGAATCTGAACCCACATCATGGCCCAAAACATAACACTTCCGGAAAGCCAGGTAGCAATATGTTGGTATTGTTTTAATAAGTCGGAGAAAGAACTTGTCTTCATTTACCTTGCTAAAAAGCATTTATTTGCCGACTCAAAATCCACTTTCAAGAAAAATAGTGCTCAAAAAAACAAATTTCATTTTTATCAACCTGCTGGTGGCGGGTTTGCTTTTTTCTGGTTGCCAAAAGTCAGAGGAGAAAAATTCTACTGAAAAAGCAGTAAGTGTGGCAGGCGATCCATTTAATTATCAGGTATTTACACTTGAAAACGGTTTGCAAGTTTATCTTTCGGTAAACCCTACCACACCACGTATTCAAACCAGCATTGTAGTGAAATCAGGCTCAAAGTTCGACCCGGCAAATAGTACAGGTTTGGCGCACTATCTGGAGCACATGTTGTTCAAAGGCTCTCACAAATTGGGTACCCTCGATTGGGAAAAAGAAAAACTTTGCCTCGATACTATTCAGGATTTATACGAACAACATTTTGTAGAAACCGACGCTGCGAAACGAAAAGAGATTTACAGGCAGATAGATCAGGTTTCGTACAGAGCTTCGAAACTTGCAGTAGCCAATGAGTATGACAAGGTTTTTGCATCGTTGGGAGGTTCAGGAAGCAATGCCTTCACCGACAGAGATATGACGGTTTACATTGGCGATATTCCTTCGAATGCGATGGAAAAATGGATGAAATTAGAATCGGACCGGTTTCAAAATCTGGTTCTGCGGCTTTTTCACACCGAACTTGAAGCTGTTTATGAGGAGTTTAACATCAGCCAGGACAGAGATGGAGAATGGTCTGACCAGAAAGTAGATTCAAGCCTTATGCCGAACCATCCTTATGGAAATCAAACTACGATTGGCTTGGGCGAACATTTGAAAAAACCTTCTATGGTGAATATCAGAAAGTATTTTGAGCAATATTATGTGCCCAACAACATGGCGATTGTGATGTCGGGAAATATCGATGTGCAGCAAACCATGGCAATGGTGAAAAAGTATTTCGGCTCGTATGAAGCAAAACCGATTCCAGCGTTTAAAAAGGGGAAAGCGCCTTTGGTAGAAAAACCGATTGAAACAACCTATACAGGTATTTCTTCTCCACATGTGGTGATGGGCTTTCGTTTCGATTCTGCTTCAAGCAAAGAATCACAAATGGCTGAAATTGTGGCAAATATACTAAGCAATGAAGCAGGATCCGGGCTAATAGATTTAAACCTGATTCAAAAACAAAAGGTGTTAAGTGTGGGCCTAAGTGCTGGTCGCTATCGGGATTATGGGGCCTTTAAGTTTTATGCAGAACCCAAAAACGGCCAAACATTGGAAGAAGTTCGGGATCTTATTTTGAATGAAATTGAGAACCTGAAAAAGGGAAATTTTACCGATGAACAATTGCAAGCCATTTCGCTAAACGATAAGCTGAAGCTGGAGCAAATGAAGGAAGATAACTTTAGCAGAAGCTGGTTGGCTATTCAGTCGCTCTCCTGGAATATGCCTTGGGAAGTATTTGTAGAGCAATTGAATGAAAAACCAAAAATAACCAAACAAGAGGTGGTTGATTTTGCAAACCAATTCTTTAAAAACAACTATGGCATTTGTTTCAAACGTCAAGGTTCACCGGCGCAGCATAAAGTGGAGAAACCAGCCATCACACCAATTGAAACAAACAATAGCCTTACATCAGCTTTTAAAAAGGAGCTCGATGCTGAAACACAACCTACTGTTCAACCAAAGTTTGTTGATTTTCAGCAAGACGTAAAGCTAAGTCGACTCGGTAAATTGACCCCATTCTTTGTGGTTAAAAACCCTGTGAGTAAACAATTTACGCTAACTTATGTGTACCCGGTTGGCACGCTGATATATCCTTCACTTCATGAATTGGAAAACTATTTAGACATGGTAGGCACCAAAGATTACCTGGCAGAAGACTGGAAGAAATTATTGTATTCCAATGCCCTTGAGCTCAGTGTTTCGGCAAGTGATGTACAAACCACTTTCAGCATGACCGGCCTGGATGAAAAGCTTGCAGAAGGTGCAAAACTACTGCACCATTTTATGGAAAACTGGCAGCCAGATGCCGAAGTTTTGAAAGGGTTTATTGAGGATAAACTAAGCGAACGCCAAAACAATCTCACAGAGAAAGGCATGGTAAACAGTGCTTTGTCTTCATTTGGCTATTATGGTGCTAAAAATCCTTTCAACACCGTGTTGAACAACAAACAACTGCAAGGGTTAACCATTGATTCTATGACAACGGTTTCAAAAAAAGTGTATACTCATCAACCGGAAGTGGTGTATGTAGGATCTTTGTCAGCCGACAAAGCCAATAGAATTATTGCCGGGTCGTTTCTGGAACGTGAAGTGAGCAGGCAGCCACTCACTCAATACCCTTTGGCTGAACTGACACGTGAAAAAAATAAGGTGTATTACTGCCATTTTGACCAAAAACAAGCTCAGTTCGCCTTCATTCAAAATGGACCTTTATTCGACCCTTCACTCATGGCAAAAATTGATGCTTTCAACAACTATTTTGGATCAGGCATTAGTTCTTTGATGTATCAGGAAATCAGAGAAAAGCAAGGTTTGGCTTATTCCAGCTATAGCTCGGTGAGCGAACCCGAATGGAAAGGGCAGCTATCAAAATTGTTTACATACGTGGGCACACAGGCCGATAAACTGCCAGTGGCGCTAAGCGAAACCCAAAAATTGATGAAACAAATACCAGCCATTCAGCAACAGTGGGATGTAGCAAAAATTCAATCGATGAAATCCATTGAAACAGAATGGCTTGTGGGCGGCGCTGTGTATTGGTACTACAGAGAGTGCAGACAACTTGGCTTAAAAGAAGATCCAAGAAAAATCATATATGAGGATTTGAAGAACCTGAATTTAGAACAAACCTTGGCGTTTTACAACGAACGCCTGGCCAAAGCTCCATACACTTTAACTGTGATGGGCGATCGAAAAGCAGTTCCAATGAGTTTGCTTAAACAATATGGTGAGGTAAAAGAGTTGAAGCTGAGTGAGCTATTTGGCTATTAAGAAAAGTTCAAAGCATCGCAAACCCCAAATTTACTTTTTAGGCAGCACATTTTTTGGCACAATCACTTCTAACCTGGTCAGGTCATTTTAAAAAGACAACCTGGCTAGCCTTGCCGGTTATGCTCAACCAGGCATCGCACGTAATGGTATCTTTTGCCGACAATGTGATGGTGGGCCAAACCGGCGATGTAAATGCTTTGGCAGCTTGTTCGCTCGGAAATGGTTTGTTTTCTACCATTCTCGTTTTTTCCATTGGCATCAGTTTTGGCTTAACGCCAAAAATTGCGGAAGCAGATGGCAGCAAAGATGAACATTCGCTGAGCTTATGGACAGGAAATAGCCTGATTATTAATCTGATATCCGGTTTCGCCCTTTTTGGAATTTTATGGGCAGCAAGTCCACTCATGTATCATTTAGACCAGCCCGTTGAAGTGGTAAAATTGGCCATTCCATATTCTATCTTGTTGGGCTTCAGCATTGTGCCGGTCATGCTGTTCCAAACCTATCGTTCGCTGGCCGAAGGTCTTTCCGATACAAAAGTGGGAATGTATGCTGCCATAGCCGGAAATGTAGTTAATGTAGGACTGAACTACCTGTTCATTTTCGGGCATTGGGGCTTTCCTGCCATGGGTTTAATGGGTGCAGGATATGCCACACTTATTGCACGCTTGTTGATGCCTTTGCTTTTGCTCGCTTTGTTCCAATACAGGCCAAGAATCAAATCGAAATTAAGGCTCATACATAACTTCAAGCCAGATTATAAGTACATCAGAGCATTGCTTGCCATTGGGTTGCCTATTTCCTTTCAATTTGTTACGGAAGTGGCTGCTTTCACGTTCGCAGGATTTATGTGTGGTTGGGCAGGGGCAGAGGCTTTGGCAGCACATCAAATTGCCATCAACTTAGCTTCCATCACCTACATGATGGCAACAGGCATTTCTTCAGCAGCCACCATTCAAGTAGGTAGATACAAGGGTGCCGGCGACATGCCAAACTTGAAACGAAGTGGACTTTCAGCCTACATTATTACCATTGCCTTTATGAGCATCACGGCTTTACTTTTAATTACGTTCCGAAGTCAATTGATTGCTATGTATGCGGAGGATACCAAAGTGGTAGAATTGGCGATGAAGTTGGTAGCTATTGCAGCAATTTTTCAGTTAGGCGATGGCTTGCAGGTTGCAGGCTTGGGTTGCCTGAGAGGTATGTCGGATGTGAAAATTCCGTCTCTGGTTACCTTGGCTGCCTATTGGGGTTTTAGCATTCCGCTCGGATATTATTTGTTGATTCACACCACTTGGCATGTTCAGGGAGTTTGGATCGGTTTAACAGTTGGTCTTTACACAGTTTCCATTGCGCTTTTTCTTCGGTTTATGCATAAAACAAAAGTGCAGCAATGGGCTTGAGATGAATTTTTGGAGTTTTTAAACTGAAATTTTTTTACCTATACAATTCGTACATTATGGCTGCGTTATTGGCGCAGCTTATTGAAGTGATTTTATGAGCTTGAAGTTTGATTGTGGCAGGTGCGTTTTTACGATGCACCTGCCTTTTTTTGTTCTTTTGGAGTTGAAAGGCTATCGAAAATCATTAAAAACAGGCAAAAGAATACGATCCCTTTTTGAACGCCAAAAATGGACTCAACCATGGCGGTGAAGGTGACCGGAACGTAGAAGAGCCAGAAAAGCGGCTGAGTAGTAAATCGTTTTTGAGTAAAGGGAAAAATTATAATAAATAGCAAAATGAAGGCGCCCACCAAGCCATGGCTTATGGAAGTGGCCAAAAGCTGGTTGTGCGCATCTGTGTTGTGATACATACCAAACTGAAAATCGATGGCAGTGTATTCTTTCATCAATGCCTTTGCTTCATTGCCTGCACCAACCCCCAAAACCGGATTGTGAGCCACCACTTTTAGTGCACTTTGCCACATATATTTTCTGGCCGAGGTGCTGGTTTGGTTGGTGTCGTTGGGTGCAATTTCTTGTTTAGCCTGGCTAATGTCACGCATCCGATCCTGAACCTGAGGACTCATTTTTAGGGCAATCCCCATGGCAACAGCAATGAGCAAAAGAGCGCTTAAGGGTATCCAAATACTAATCTGCTTTCGGGTGAAAACGAAAAAAAGCCCAAGGCAAACCAGGTAGTTTAAAATTTGAAGTTTAGCAGCCGATAAGGCCAAAAATGGCACAATGGCAAACAAAATTCCCAGCACTTTAAACACAAGTCCTTTCGAATGTTTCTCATTTTGGGTCAACAGCACAGCATAGCCAAACATGCCGGTGAGCAAGTATAAGCAGCAGTAGCTGGGATGCATGCTTGTGCCCTCCAAAATTTCGTGATATGCCAATAATTCGTGTGTTTCCAGAAAATGAATTCCAAGCCGACTGTAGATATAGGTTAGACCTATTAAACAGCTGATAAAGAATATTTTATAGATTTTTTTAAGATCAATTTCATAGAGCTCTACCATAGAAAACAAAAGCGGGAACAACAGCAACGACAGCTTTTTCTCGATTTCGAACCTACCTGCATCTGAGCCCAATCCACTTAGGTTCATCAAAAACAAAGCAATGAGGGCAATTTTTACCGGTGTAAACTTGAATTGACTGTACGAAGAAAAAGCCAACCAAATACTGGCCAGAGACATGCCAATGATGTTGACACTAATAAGGGTGATTTCTTGAAAAAACAACTGCAAAACCAACAGCAACACCGTGCCAAGCCAAATTTGGCGTGGATTAAGGATTTGAATCATGCCTTTTTGTTAACATCCGTTTGAGATTCGAAAAATGAAGAAATTGAAGCTTCAATATGATATGACCCACAAAAAGAAACCAAATACTGAATAGAGAACCCTTCAATAAAACCGACACCAGCAATGAAACAGGTAGATCTAACAAGTTGATATAGAATGAAACAGGGAATAATAAAGCTGCCAAAAGCAAAGGAAAATTAAGTTTGGCGAGATTGGACTTTAGGGTGCCTCCTGCAAAATAAGCAAACAGGCCAATGTCTGCCAGCGCTGTGACCCCGAAAGCAATAAACATCCCTTTGAGCTGAAACAACCAAATGAGCAAAGCAGATGAAAACAACATCAACGTATTTCTGAGTATAAAAAGCCGGCTGTATGCTCTGATTTTGTTTTGAGCCAAAAGGTAGTTGAGCAAAATAACAGTGGTGATTCCTTGCACAAAAAAGAAAAACAAATGTGGAACGATAAATTGAATTTCCACCTCATTTCTAATCGGAATCCATGCTTTCACCAAGTCATGCGACAGTGCCAGAAACCCACCAAAAACCAGTGCCATAAACTCAACCGAAGCCCTGAACATCTTTTTAAAATAAGCTTCGACATCCTGACCACGGACTGCAAAATGGTTTACACTGTATTCAAACACCTTTTTGCACATCAAAAAAATGGAAGAGGAAATAAGGTATGAATTGGCGTAACCACCGTAAACCTCAAGCCCAATCATAAGCTGAACCAGAAAAATATCTGATTTGCTCAAAAACAATTCGTTGAACCGAATGGGCAAGCCGGGTTTCAAGTACTTGAGTAGTAAGGAAATAGTGACCCAAATTTTTCTATTGAGGCCCTCGAGAATAGACTTTGAGTTTTGAATCAGGAAAAAAAGTCCGGATATAAAACTGGGAATCATTTTGCCAACCAACACAAAGCGTAAATCTTCCTGCCAAACCAGCAAAACAGCGGCCAAAATGTTGCCCAAGCCAATGTTGAACATGTATATGAGGTTTCGCCGCATATACCTTTCTTCAACAGCCTCTTTAAAATACACAAACAAATTGATGCTGTTGAGCAGAAAGTAGCCCAAGGTGAGCAATAGAATTTCCTGTTTCAGAAACAGGCTTTCCATGCCACCTAAGAACAATGTAATCAGGGTTTTGCCAAAAAAAGCCGCCAGCAAAATGAGCAATAGATTGGCGCCCACCAACATCACTAAAAGTGCTGTCATGATGTTCCAAAACGACTGTTTGCCTCTTCGTCTGGCATCAATTACCAGCCGGATAAGCAGCATTTCGAAGGCAAAATCGAAAATGGTAAGGTAGTTGACCAATTGCCCGGCCGCATGGTTGAGCCCAAACTCCATGGGCGGCAGGTATCTTTTTAAAATAGGTAGCGTAAAGAATACGACCAGCATGGGAATTAGAAACCCCAAAAAACCCGACAATGCCTGAATCTTACTTTTACCCACTTATTTTTTCAATCAGGCTAAGGTACTGATTTGCAATGTGGCTGCAATGATAGGCTTTCTGGATTTCTATAGTTGCGGCTTTAGCTTCTGTACAATTGGCTTCATACATAGACATGACTGACAAGATTTTTGCCTTCCATGCCAGCGGATTTTGAGGTTCTCCTATATAATGTGCAAATGACTTTGTCACTTCTTTTAGCACCGGCAAATCGCTTGTTAGTGTTGGCATTCCGTTCGCCAGCATTTCTACCGGTGGCATTCCAAATCCTTCGAAAAGCGAAGGAAACAAAAACAAATGACAATCTTTAAGTTTTTCAGAAACCTGTAGATCTGGCAAATAACCCGACGTTGAAATGTAGGATTTCCCCTCAAGTAAAGCCGAAATCTTTTGCCCGTATGCTGCAAAATTTCCTCCACTAAGTTCACTTGGTTTTTGGCCAATTAGTTCAAGTTCAACATCAATCCCACCCAAATGGATATGAGTTACCGCCTCTATAATAGTTTCCAGATTCTTGTGTGGGTAATTTGCGGCCAAACACGCCAACCTGATTTTTTTATCGTAAACCGGAGGCTCCCAGGTCGAAAATCTATTGAAGTCAATCGGGTTGTAAATCACTTCAATATGTTGTCGTTCAGGCTGTAAATCCTCTTGAACAGCCTTTGATATGCACACCACGGCATCGGCTTTTTTCAAGGTGTATTTTTGCATGCCTAGCAGCCAGGCGTATTTTAAAGCAGAAAAATAACCCTTAAAATGCTTGAACAAGGCATCGTGAATCACGGTGATGTTTTTCGAAGCGAAAAGTGGGGTTACATAGTTTAAATTCAGGTGCAGCTGCCTTCTGTATTTTGTAGAAAAAAACTCCTTGAACCTTGCATTTGCACCGGGTTCAATCGTTGCGCATTCAAATTGTTTCAATACTTGTTTCCAGCCTGCATGTTGTTGCAATTCAGGTGTTACCAACAGCAAAAACTTGTTTTCAGCTTTGATCAGTAAAAAACCCTGAAGCAGGTTTTTGCAAAAATGTTCAACCCCGCCAATTTTGCCTGGTCGCACAAAAAGAAGTGATACTACTACTTTTTGGTCTGCTTTCATTCTTCGGTTCTGGAAATAACAACTAGAATCATTGAGTAAAAAATAAAGATCAATGAGTTGTCGACCAGTAAAACAGGAAAAGTATAAAACAAATACAACCTGTTTTTCAAATTGAAATTCGCCAGGGTAACGAGGTACAAAAACAGAAAACCTAAACCCAGGTAGCCATAGTCGAAAACAACTTTCAGAAAATCGTTGTGCGGATTTACCGGGTCACCTTCAGCGGTCCACTTAGAATCGAGATGAATTCTAAGGTATTCATCTGCCTGCCCTGCGCCATTGCCAATCAGATCTTCGTAGTCATTGTTGTCGAAAACGCCTTGTTTCAATGTGTTAAACAAAGTAATGCGCCCCATCAAAAAGTTGTCGGGCTGAATTTCTTCAGCGTACCCCATCACTTTCAAACTATACTCTGTCACACTTTCTAAATTTAAAGCGACGGCGGAGAAAATGCAGAAAACAACAACGAAATACGCTTTTCGGATGTAGGGTAGTGGGAGTTTATCAATGAAATAATACACCATATTGATGCCAATAGCTATGGCCATTCCAAAGAAAATTACCCTTTTCTGCGAAAGCACAGCAAGACTCAACACCAACAAAAGCATGATGAATCGTTTGGTATTCAGGTAATAAAGTCCAATGAGACCAATAATTACTCCATAATGATACTCCTGAAGACTGTTGTAGTCTGAAAATATAAGACTCCGAACCGTGCTAAACTCAATCTGGAAGTGGTTCCAAATGAGAAAACATAAAAACACCCCAAACAAAATGAAGTGCACATGCCAAGGTTTGAAACTCAATCGGGTGAGGCAAACAAGCAAAGGAGTGGAAATGATGACAGCGTCCCTTGAAAACAGGAATTCTTCGCCGGGATCAATGATTACTTTTTGCAGGTAGAGCCAAAAAGCATAGAGTAACAAAGTGCCTAAAGCAAACACATTAAAGGTTCGCTTTTTGTCCAGCAACAATGTTGCCCAAGCCACAAGATGCAAAGCTCCGGATAGGTAAATAAACTTATTTCTGTCGAGCGCATGGTAGGCAATCATGAGTGGAACAAAAATGAAAACCACAAATATGGTTTCAAGTGTAAGCCATTTACCTGCTTTACCTACATTTGCACCATGTATTTCATTAAAAGAGCCTGACACATTGGGAGACACTGCTGTCATATTTGGAGGAGCCGGGTATATCGGTAGGTTTCTTGCTGAGTATTTAGTCGACCAAAAAGGGTTTCAGAAAGTATATTGCTGCGATCTACATGCTTTTCATAGCAAACGAGCTGAAATACAGTCATTTGTTATCGATGTGCGTCAGCCGGTTGAAACCAGATTTTTACAAGAAAAACCCAGTTGGATATTCAATTTAGCTGCAGTTCATCGGGAGCCTGGCCACCAAAAACAAGAATACTTCGAAACCAATATTGCGGGTGCAAATAACGTAAATGCATTTGCTGAGGCAGTGAATTGTGACAATATTTTTTTTACAAGCTCCATTGCAGTTTACGGGCCAACCACGCAGCACATGAATGAAAGCATGCTTACCATGCCGAATTCGCCTTACGGCATAAGCAAACTTAATGCTGAATACATTCATCAAAACTGGCTCAAGGCCAAACCTGGTCGGCGCTTGTTGATAGCCAGACCGGCAGTAATTTATGGTCCCAATGATCCTGGCAATGTCTACCGCTTGATAAAGGCCTTGAAAAATCGTTTTTTTTTGATGCCCGACCCCAAAGGCGCTGAAAAAAGCTATGGCTATATTTATGGTCTTCTCGAAAGTATTGGCTTTGTGATGAACAGATCAGAGCCTTTTTTGGTTTATAACTATGCTCACCCTGAAACACTTAAGGTTGAAGAAATGATTGCAAGACTTAAAGATATATTGCAATACAAAACCATAGTTTTAAAACTACCGACACAATTCATATTATTTGGGCTGCGTTTGTTGAAATTTTTAGGAATTTCGCACCCCGATTATCATCCGGTAAGAGTGAAAAAGTTAACCATGAATACTTGCGTTGAACCCAGAACTCTATTGTCTCTTGGCTTTCAAGAACCATTCGATCTTAAAAAATCGATTGAACACTGGCAACAACATGCACCCGAAGATTTTGAGGAAAAAGTCTGAAAATAACACCATCAAATGAACCAAGAAGGATATATTGAAATTGACAAACTGCTGATTATTACGGCCAAGTATGTCATAACCAGAATAAAAAAGATTCTAATCTTTATAACTGCCGGCGTGCTTTTAGGCTTGGGCTATTACTTTTTTACTCCCAAAGTTTTTGCAGCTTCATTTGTGATAGACTCGCCTTCCATTTCACTTGGAAACATCAAAGAGCTGTTAAAAGATCTTCAGGAACTGATTGAAGAACAAAACTACACCGAGCTTGAAAAGTACCTGGGTATAACAGAAGAAGAGGCAAGCAAACTAGGCGATATCGATTTTTATGATGTAAAGCGAGATATTGAAGAAAAGGAGGAAAAGAACATCAGTTTGGGCATAACATTCGACACGCAAGATACCAGCACAAGAGAAAAAGTGCGTGATGGTATTATTAACTGCTTGAGCAACAGCCAGTATTTAACCACCAGAATCAAATTGCGTTTGAAGCTGATCGACTCATCGTTGAGGAGTATAGATTCTGAAATTATGTATTTGAACCGGATTAAATCAAGCCTTGAAAGTCAGATAAATGCGTTGCCGGGCCCGGAAATTGTGTTTGACTTTGGTGGATTGAGCGAGCGAAACGTAATGTTGCTGGAAAAGAAAAATAAGATGATGCTAGAAAAGAATTCGCTTGTCTACAACATCATTGTGAGTAAAAACCTCACAAATTTCCGAAAACCCGTTCACCCCAAACTTCTGTTCTCCTTAGTATTCGGATTGCTGGCAAGTGGATTTATTTTTTTCATATCTGAAGTGTTTGTGTTCTTCAAAAAGAACCAGTCTAGAATCAATAACGTGAAATTGTCTGTTTAATTAAAAACCAATTTAAAAATCATGAAAGTAACTGTAGTTGGAGCAGGAAACGTAGGCGCAACTTGCGCCGATGTGTTGGCATACAAAGAAACTGTAAAAGAAGTTGTATTGCTCGACATTAAAGAAGGTGTGGCCGAAGGAAAAGCCCTCGACATTTGGCAAAAAGCTCCCGTTGATTATTATGATACAAAAACCACAGGTGTCACCAACGATTATGCAGCCACTGCAGGGTCAGATATTGTAGTGATCACCTCAGGCCTGCCAAGAAAGCCAGGCATGACACGTGATGATTTGATCTCGACCAATGCAGGTATCGTAAAATCTGTAACAGAAAATGTTGTAAAACACTCGCCGGATGCCATCATCATCGTGGTTTCAAATCCATTGGATGTGATGACCTATTGCGCTCATTTGGTAAGCAAGCACTCTAGAAACAAGGTCATTGGCATGGCAGGCATCTTAGATACTGCCAGATACAGGGCTTTTCTTGCCGACGAAATCGGTTGCTCGCCCAAAGAAATTCAAGCCATGTTGCTTGGAGGTCATGGCGATACCATGGTTCCATTGCCCAGATACACAACTGTTGCCGGTATTCCTGTTACAGAATTGGTTTCAAAAGAACGATTGGAAGCCATTGTGCACCGAACCATCAATGGAGGAGGAGAGTTGGTGAAACTTATGGGTACTTCGGCCTGGTATGCCCCAGGTTCTGCTGCGGCTCAAATGGTAGAAGCCATTGCCAAAGACCAGAAACGCATTTTCCCTGTTTGCATAAAGCTCGAAGGCGAATATGGCATTCATGGAACTTACCTCGGCGTGCCTGTAGTGTTGGGCAAAAATGGAGTAGAAAGGGTGATTGAACTGAAACTGAACGATGAAGAAAAAGCCTTGCTCGAAAACTCAAGAGTGAAAGTACAAGAAGTGATGGAAGTGCTGGAAAAAATGATGTAATTCATCTACGAGCAACAAAAAAAGCCCTCAAACGAGGGCTTTTTTTGTTATTCACTGTCTTTTTCCTTTTCACCATCCGAGTCAGATTCCTCCTCTGGCCATTCGTCACCTTCTTTCTTTTTCTTGGCTTTTTCGTCCTTTTTAAAAGGGCGCTCCATATTGTTTTTCGAACTTTTGCCAATAGTTATTGGGTCTCTAAACAAGGTGGCATTGTCAGATTCAATTTCAGCAAAAGATTTATCGGCATTCACAAATACGCCAACCCTATAAGTTCCTGGTGTTACCTCAAATTCAGATAAATTCACATCAATGTTTTGGTATTCTTTCGAGCCCATGTGCCAAATGCCTGGTTCCTCAAAGGTTTTGATAAAAATTGGGTCAACGCCTTCTTGATACAAATAGAGCTTCACTGTAAATTCGGGCGTTTTATCTTTTGAGTTATTTCCATCGCTGAGCACCAAAAAATGAAACCCTTTAATGGTATTCGATGCTGCATCGTACTTGGTAAAATACATGTTCTCCTCCAGGTTTGAAGGGTAAATGTTGGTAGGTTTCACGGCCTGCGCCAGGCAAAGTATTTGCAAAGAACTGAGCCATAAAAGAGGGGTAATTAGACTTTTCATAGTTACAAAAGTTGGTTTTAACTTCCGTTTACAATTATAGTGCCATTCGGCAATATACAAAGCAGGTAAATATTTTTTTAACCTAATCTCAAGGTGTAGTTAG
>JBBRCC010000102.1:0-15683 GCA_038205175.1 Cytophagales bacterium
AAATACTACCGGGACCTGAAAAATGTGGTCGACACTTCGTTTGAAGAAGGAAAAATGGAAGGCAAACTAGAGGGATTGGAAGAAGGGATTCGAAAGGGTTTAGAAAAAGGCAAAATTGAATTGGTGATTCAAATGCTACAGGTAGGGTTGCCGTTTGAGCAAATTGCTCAAATTTCAGGCTTGACTGTGGAGGAAATTAATAAACTTCAATCAAATCCCTGAACACTTAAAAACCAAGATGTTTGAAAAAGCTTTTCGGGCAGCTGAGATAGCAAAATTTGATCCAGACCAACGGGATGCCTACGAAAACTCATTAAAATACTACCGGGACCTGAATACTTCTTTTGAAGAAGAGAAAATAAAAGCATACCAAAGGGACTGGAAAAAGGGATTAAAGCGAGGAAAACGGAAGTAGGCATAAGCAAATTAAACTACGTTTTTCTGCAATCCAAATAGCTCAAGCCACTAGCTTTGATAAAGAAGTAAATGCCAAACTCAGCTGAAATACTCAACTTCAACAATCCTGAAACTTTTTACTTTTCACTGCCCATTCATTGCTTACCTTTGAGCGTTGAATTCAAATCGCAGCAGTGATAACTAAAAACTCCAATCCACTGATTTCCAGACTCCCCATTTGGCTTTCTTTGGCACTTTCGGCTGGCATTCTCATAGGCGCTACCTTGTTTGGCGGGCACAATCCACAAGAAAGTTTGAACCGAAATCTCATGAAGGTGAAAGAAGTGCTTAACCTGATTGAAAATGAATATGTGGACACGGTTAGACTCGACAGCATTACCGATTTCGGTATCAACAAAATGTTGGAAAAACTTGACCCACACTCATCTTATATTCCATATTCTGACATGCAGTTGGCAAAAGCTCCACTCGAGGGCGATTTCGACGGAATTGGTGTGGAATTTCTTATCATGACTGACACTGTGCAAGTGGTAACACCATTGAGCGGAGGACCTTCTGAAGTAGTTGGCCTCAGGTCGGGCGACAAGATTATTTTCGTAGACGGCAAGCCGCTTACCGGACCGAAAATTACAGTCAGAGATGTATTTTCTATGCTTCGGGGACCGAAAGGAAGTAAAGTGAAAGTGACAATATTGCGAAAAGGTGAAAAAGCCCCCAAATTATACACCATCATCCGTGATAAAATTCCAACGCATTCTGTAGATGTGGGCTATATGGTAGACAGCACCACTGGGTATATAAAAGTTTCCCGGTTTTCGGAAACCACCTACAATGAGTTTAAAGAAACCATGGAAGAACTTATCAATGAAGGCATGCAGAAGCTTATCATTGACTTGAGAGACAACCCTGGTGGTTATTTAGACAAAGCGACCAGCATGGCCGATGAACTACTTCCGGAAGGCAAGCTGATTGTGTATACCGATGGAAAAGGCACCCGATACGACCAGAAATACTATGCCACCAAAAAAGGAATTTTTCAAAACCAACCAGTTATTGTACTGGTAAGTGAAGGGACAGCTTCTGCAGCAGAGATTATTTCAGGTGCTTTGCAAGACAATGACCGTGCATTGATTGTGGGCAGACGATCGTATGGAAAAGGCCTGGTGCAAATGCCAATTTCCTTGAAAGACGGCTCAGAAATACGACTCACCATTTCTCGCTACTACACTCCTAGCGGCCGCAGTATTCAAAAGCCTTATTTGCCAGGGCAAGGCGATATTTACTATGACGACCTGGAAGACAGGTATTTTAACGGCGAACTTTTCAACGCAGACAGCATTAAGTTCAATGTCAATTCCAGATTTCTCACCCCAAAAGGCAGGGTGGTTTATGGTGGAGGAGGCATTATACCAGACGTGTTTGTACCCCTTGATACTTCAGCAGAAAACAGGTTTATCAACGAACTCTTCGACCAAAACCTAATTCGGGAATTTGCACTTAGCTATGCGAATGAGCACCGGGCAAAATTGAAGAAACAAGGACTTCCTGATTTCTTTCTCAACTTCAATCTAAAACCTGAAGAAATGACAGCGTTTACCAAATTGGTAGCAGTGGCTAAAATACCTGATGCGGCAAACCGACTCAAGGAATACAATGACCGGGTAGAACTACAGCTCAAAGCCTTCATTGCCAGATTTGTATGGCACGAAAAAGGCTTTTTTCCCATCACAAACATGGACGATCCTTTGTTTAACCAGGCCATGAAACAATTTGACAAAGCGAAAGAACTCATTCAGGTAACCCAATAAACACCTGCAAAACAAACTTGAACACCCATTTAGCCAAAGAAAACTAATGCCATTTTACCAGAAATTGGGCCAAATACCACCCAAGCGCCACACACAATTTAGGCAACCCGACGGATCTCTTTACCATGAAGAACTGGTAAGTTCTTATGGTTTTAGTGGTGTGTACTCCAATTTGTACCACAGGGTTCAACCCACCAAAATATCGAAAGTGCTTGAAGCAGAACCTTGTCCACTGCACATTGAATACGATTATCATTTGAAGCAAACGCATTTGAAAACCAGTGGTTTGCAACACACCGGAAACGATTTTCTGCAGGCTCGTTTGCCCCTTTTGGCCAACCACGATTGTGTACTATCAGTGCTATACACCGACAAGCTTGAAATGCCATACTACTATAAAAACGGTGAGGCTGATGAAGTGATGTATATCCACGATGGCGAAGGCACTTTGCTCAGTCAATTTGGCAAACTTGAGGTGAGACAAGGCGATTATGTGGTGATTCCCAGAACTACCATTTACCGCTTTGAAAGCAATAGCAAAAATTTGAGAATTTTGATTGTTGAATCGTTTAGCCCAATTGAAACTGTAAAAAGATACCGCAACGAGGCCGGACAATTGCTTGAACATTCTCCATATTGTGAAAGAGATATTCGCACGCCTTCAGAAATAGTTCTGGAAGACCAACCGGGCAAATACCTGGTAAAAGTGAAGAAACAAGGGCATTACCACCAGTTTCAATATGAATTTAGCCCATTTGATGTGGTAGGTTGGGATGGCTATTTGTTTCCTTACTGTCTCAGCATACATGATTTTGAGCCTATTACCGGCAGAATTCATCAGCCCCCGCCTGTTCATCAAACATTTCAAGCGAAGGGTTTTGTTATCTGTTCTTTCGTACCGAGGCTGTTCGACTACCATCCACTTTCCATTCCAGCTCCATACAATCATTCAAATATCGATTCTGACGAAGTGCTGTATTACGCCGAAGGCAACTTCATGAGCAGAAAAGGAATAGAAAGAGGAGCTTTCACCTTACACCCGGGCGGATTGCCGCATGGACCTCATCCTGGAACAGTAGAAGCGAGTATTGGGGCAAAAGAAACCCATGAACTTGCAGTAATGGTCGATACTTTCAAGCCTCTATATCTCACCCGGGAAGCACTTGCATTCGTGGATGAAAAATATCCATACAGCTGGTTGTAGAAGCGTCAATCTGCTTTGAAGCTATCAAGGCAAACCAGCAAAAGGTTACCTGAAAACTTTTGCATGTATGAATGGTAAGAAGATTGGTAGAAATTAGCTCTACCCTGCTTCTACATTTGTTTTCTACAATTTTTTGATGACGCCATGCAAAACTACACCAACCTGCACGTAGCAATCGACAGAATTGACCGTGCCATATTGGAACTGGACACTGACATCAGGGAGTGGACTATGTTGAAAAGCCACTTGTTCAGCCAGAAAAAAAGGTCAAGACAAAAATCCCAGCCTCAAACGTTGGTGAAAGAATTTGACCGCTTTTTAGGGAAATCGTTAAAAGTTCGTGAAAATCTGTTGGTTTTCAGAGGGCTTTTCAAAAATATAAACGACAACTAACACTGCTTTTATCAGTCGTCCTGCTGCCACTTTTTCTTTTTCAAGTCTCCCCTTTTCACTGATTCTATGAATCGCCCCCAGGCAAAGGGATTGGTCAGCTGAAGTGGAGGTGGCATATTCCGGTTTTGCAAAGCCCCGATATTGGCATTCATGGCCTGGTTGAAATTCATTCTAGCCGTCATAGGCATTTCAAAACGCATGCGTTCCAGAGTATTCTCGTCCAGATTTCTTCTTAATTTATCAAAATCTCCATTGGGCAACTTTAAGTTTAAAATGGCTTGCTTAAACTCCTGCTCCGTTGGAAAAGGTTCAACTTCTACTGTGGGCAACAACGTGGTGTCGGCTTGCAGGTAAATAATAACAGAAACACCATCTCGCCCATCATTGGGAACTATATATGATTGGGGTTTAAAGCCAACTCCTCTAATCAAGGCAGAATCGCCTGCCAGTGTAGGTATCGAAAAATAACCAACTTCGTTGGTCACAGTGCCTCTTCCTGCCTTTGGAATAAGAAAATAAACCCCAGGCACACCAAAACTACTTTCCCCGCTAACCACCAGCCCCGAAACCTGCACAATCTTTTTGGCAGGCGTTAACTGTGTATTTTGGGCAACTACGGAGCTAAAAAGAGAAGCCAGCAAATTAAAAGCGATGATAGCAAAAACTTTTTCCTTCAATGTTATAGGTGATTAAACTGCCCGAAAGTTAAAACTAACTTTTCTGAAGGTTCAACTTTTTTGAAAAAAGCGTAAACCAACTTTTTTATTACATCTAAGGTAACTAAAAAAAGTATGCCCGGAGCAAGTAAATAAGCTTTTGCGCAAATTACCAGTACATGACTAGTAAAACTACGCAAGCTCAATTGACATGTTGTTTCCACCTTTGATATAAGCATTTTAAAAGAAGGAAAGTGAAAACCGTTTTAGATAGTGTAAACCCTAATGAGGAAAATCAGGCGTCAGGATTTTCAAATCCTTGGCGCCTGATCACTCGTTATGTAGCTCTCCTTAGAAAAAATAAAGATTTGATAAAAGAAAGCAGAATGTGGCTTCAAACCTTGAAGAGAAACCGGTTGCTTCTTTAATTATTTATCGCTCAAAAGCCTGACCAAAGCTGGCTCGTCTTCATCAATTTCAGCATATCTGCCAATCACGGGATCTACGAAAAAATTATCGTTGGCATCGTCGTTTGCTGTTGAAACCTCCCCAATAATGCATTCATCCGAAGTCGGGTAAAAAGCGTGATAAACACCTGGAACTAATGTGATACGCTCTCCTGATTTCAATTCGATGATTTCTCCATTACTCACCTTTTGCATGGTTCTGTTTACCTGAACTTCAAAATCTTGGCTTTTTGGAGCTTTTTCAGGATGCCCTAGCCAAAGTTCAATGGCCATGCTACCCACCCTTACAACAATATCTTCCTTCTTTTTGGCATGACAATGCAAAGGCGTTTCCTGTTGCTTTCGGGCATACATCAATTTTTCACAATACTCAGCTTCCTCGGCCAAATTGATAAGCACTAATCCTTTTTGGTTAAAGTTGCCAAGTCCAAAATCGGTAACATCCCAAGCTGGGTTTGGTGGCAAGTGCCAATGGTGTTTGCTAAAAAAACTGGAGGCCGAACGAATAACTTCGTTTACTTCACTTCTCTTCATGCCTGAATATTGGGTTCTCTCATTCTGGATTGTTGTACTTTCATTTGCCGGAAAGCTGCCGGCACATTGTCTACCGGCAATTGGCAAGTTTTGTTGTAGCACACATAAATAAGTGTGTTACCATCGGCAGATCTATTGGCCAACATCGGCAGCTTGCTTTCAAACAATGTTCCTGATATGATTTTGTTGGGGTGAAATGATTTGTCAATCTCTTTTCTAAACTTCAGATAGTTGGTCCCAACTACAGCAATTTCCACAGTTTGATTGGCCATTTGAGCTGCCAATAAGGCCCAGTTCGATAAATATTGAATATCTACATTCAGCATTTTTCCGACCCGGTTCACCATAGTTTTGGCTTTGGTTGAATAGTCAACATGTTCTAGCAAAATACCCAATTGGTAAAGAACATGAGCCATAATTGAGTTGGATGCAGGAATTACATTGTCGAACACTTCCTTTTTTCTTGCAATCAATGTTTCAGCATTGTCCGCCGTGTAGAAAAACAGGGACTCATTTTCATCCCAGAAATGCGCAATGACATAGTTGACCAATTTTTCGGCCTCAAAAAGCCAATCTTCTTTGAATGTTGCCTGATACAAATTGATGTAAGCTAAGGCTACGTGGGCATAGTCGTCGAGAAATCCGGGAATTGTGGTTTTGCCTCCGGCATAAATCCGATACATCATTCCATCGCTTTGCATCATTTTATTTCTCAAAAATTCTGCATTATCATAAGCTAGTTTCAACATTTCAGGATTATCGAAAACCCTGTAAGCATCCACAAGCCCATTCAGCATCAACCCATTCCAAGACGAAATAATTTTGGTGTCCAAAGAAGGGCGCTGTCGTTCGTTTCGGGCATATAGAAGTTTTAACTTACAATTTTGCACAAACTGATGCATTGTTGGGTGGCTCAGGTTATGCTTCTCAGCCATTTCTTCCTGACTTAACTTTCTGAAGAGTATATTCTTGCCTTCTTCCCAATTTCCTTCGTCCGAAATCTCAAACAACTGGCAAAACAGCTCAGCTTCTGTTTCAAGTACTTCTTCTATTTGCTTTTTTGTCCAGACGTAAAATTTTCCTTCTTCTCCTTCACTATCCGCATCTAACGCTGAAAAAAAACCACCTTCAGAAGAAGTATAGACCCTGCGAACAAATGATACCAAATCGTAGGCCACATCCCGATACAAGATATCCAAGGTAGCGCTGTATGCCTGGGTGTATAAACTCAACAACTGTCCATTGTCGTAGAGCATTTTTTCAAAATGAGGCACAAACCAATCGCTGTCTACAGCATATCGGGCAAAACCGCCACCTACCTGATCGTGAATGCCACCAAAAGCCATTTTCTGAAGCGTGAGATTCACGTGTTGAAAAGCTTCCTTGTTGCCTGAAAGGTGATAGTAGTGCATCAAATACATCCAAATAGATGGCATTGGGAACTTTGGCGCCCTATTCATACCACCCATTTCAAGATCAAAACCTTTGCTTAAATTCGAATAAGCCTGCTCCATGCCTTCTTGTGTCCAAGAGAAATCGGCATCGGTGAGTCCGTATTTATCAGCTTCAGACCTGTTTAATGCCTGGGTCAATTCTTCGGCCGAGGCAACAATTTCATCTCCCCGTTCTTTGAATGATGTAGCTATTTCCTCTACTAAGCGCTTCCATTTATCAGCAGGGAAATAAGTACCGCCATAAAAAGGTTTACACTCAGGGGTTAAAAACACATTCAAAGGCCAGCCACCACTCACACCCATATATTGCACCGCATCCATGTAAATCTGATCAAGATCCGGACGCTCTTCCCTATCTATCTTAATGGAGACGAGGTTTTCGTTCATCACCTCTGCAATCTCCTGGTTTTCGAAGCTTTGTTTTTCCATCACATGGCACCAGTGGCATGCTGCATACCCGATGGAAACCAAAATAGGTTTACGTTCTAGCCTGGCCTTTTGCAATGCTTCCTCTCCCCAAGGGTACCAATCGACGGGATTGTTGGCGTGCTGCCGAAGGTATGGACTAGCCTCGGAAATAAGTCTGTTAGGTTTTTGAGATGTTGTCATGGTAAAATAGGGCTGTAAAACTACAATGGTTTTTGTATGCAAGACATCAAATTATCGAATAGGGTTGCCGCAATATGCAATTCTGGTTACAACGGTGGAATCTTATTTTAAATTTTCTGAACATAAAATCAAAAAATTAAAATAAATCCAGGTTTACAATCGAACCACAATTCCATCAAAAACCCAATAAGAGCAAAGGTGTTTTGGAATTCATTTATCCAAAAATTTTGAACCTTGCTTGGTCAATCCGATTTTATCTCAACTTTGCCCCTCGATTTTAATAAATTCTGATGCCAAAAAATTTAGTTATTGTAGAGTCGCCTGCCAAGGCAAAAACCATAGAAGGTTACCTGGGAAAAGATTTTCAGGTGATGAGCAGCTATGGCCATGTGCGTGACTTGGCCAAAGGTGACAAAGCAATTGATATTCAAAATGGTTTTGAACCAATTTACGAAATAAGTGACGATAAAATTGAGGTAATCAAAACGTTACGAAAACTTGCTGAGGACGCTGAAACCATTTGGCTCGCCACTGACGACGACCGTGAAGGAGAAGCCATCAGCTGGCACTTGCTACAAGCTTTGGAGATTGACGAACTGAAAACAAAACGCATTGTTTTTAGAGAAATTACCAAGAAGGCTATTCTAAAAGCCATAGAAAATCCCCGCAAAATAGACATCGACCTGGTGAATGCTCAACAGGCTCGACGGGTGCTCGACCGCTTAGTTGGCTACGAAATTTCGCCCATTCTTTGGAAAAAAATAAAAGCAGGATTATCGGCTGGCCGGGTTCAGTCTGTAGCTGTACGTTTTGTGGTGGAAAGAGAAAGAGAAGTTGAGCAATTTGCAAGTACTTCTCATTTTAAAATAAAGGCTTTGCTGACCACAAAAGCTGGAAAAACTTTCACCGCCTCTTTACCAAAAGATTTGCCAGTAGAAGGCGATGCCCAATCATTTCTTGAAACTTGTTTGCCTGCTTCTTATCAGGTAAAAAATATTGAAGTAAAACCAGGAAAAAGATCTCCAGCGCCACCATTTACCACTTCAACTTTGCAACAAGAAGCCAGCAGAAAACTTGGTTTTTCTGTTTCGCAAACCATGGCAGTGGCGCAGCGATTGTACGAATCAGGCAGAATCAGCTACATGCGAACAGATTCTACTTCCCTTTCAGAATTTGCATTGACCTCAGCCGGAGATGCTATAGTGGGCAATTATGGAGCAGAATATCACGAGCTACGGCAATTTAAAACCAAATCAGAATCAGCCCAGGAAGCCCACGAAGCCATTCGCCCTACCGAATTTACTGTTCAAAATATTGGCGGAGAAAATCAGGAGCAGCGCCTTTACGAGTTGATCTGGAAGCGTGCCATCGCCTCTCAAATGGCCGATGCACAACTGGAAAAAACAATAGCTACCATTGGCATTTCAACTACCGACGTTACGCTGCAGGCAACCGGTGAAGTGATAAAGTTCGATGGCTTTTTAAAGGTGTATCTCGAGTCTTCGGATGTAGAAGAAGCTGAGGATGACGACAATAAAATACTTCCAGCCATGTTGGTTGGCGAAGGGTTGGGCTTCAATTGGATGAAAGCTACCCAACGTTTTACCAGAGCAGCCCCTCGCTATACAGAAGCCAGCCTTGTGAAAAAACTGGAAGAAATGGGCATCGGCAGACCAAGTACTTATGCGCCCACAGTAACCACCATTGAAAAAAGAGGCTATGTAGCCAAAGAATCGAGAGACGGTAAGAAACGAGAGTACCGGGAGCTGACTTTGGAGAAAGGAAACATCAAGGCTATAACTTTATCCGAAGTATTTGGAGCCGAAAAAAACAAGCTTTTTCCAACGGACATTGGCATGGTTGTCAATGATTTTTTGGTCAAATTTTTTGTTGAAATAGTAGATTATACATTTACAGCTTCAGTAGAAAAGGAGTTTGACGAAATAGCGAACGGAAAGAAAAACTGGCACAAAATGATTGACCAGTTTTACCATGGCTTTCACCAGTCGGTAGAAAAAACCCAAAATGTAGACCGATCTGAAGTTCAAAAATCAAGGGAACTGGGCAAACATCCCGAAACTGGCCAATCTGTAGTAGTAAGGTTGGGTAGGTTTGGCCCTTATGTGCAAATTGGAGAGGCAGAGGAAGGCGCTAAAAACCTGAACGCAAGTCTGAACAAGACTCAACGGATGGACACCATCACCATGGAAGAAGCCTTGGAGCTGTTTAAAATGCCACGGCCTGTAGGCGAATTTGAAGGCAAATCCATGGTAGTTGGTATTGGCAAATTTGGCCCTTACGTTAAACACGACAGCAATTTTGTGTCGCTCCCAAAAGATGCCGATCCGTATACAATCTCAGAAGCTGAATGCACCGAACTTATTGGAAATAAGCGGGTTTCAGATGCCAATAAACTCATCAAAACGTTTGAAGCCAATGCCGATGTAAAGGTTTTGAATGGCAGATACGGACCCTATGTGGTGATCGGAAAACAAAATGTAAAAATTCCAAAAGGCAAGAAACCGGCAGAACTTACGTTGGAAGAATGTTTGGCCCTTGGCGCTGAACAAGCCGACAAGCCTGCAAAACCCAAAGGCAAGTGGGGCAAAAAGAAATAATTTGAGCAAAGTTATTTTGAAAAAATTACTCGTTTTTCCTTTCGTCTTGTGTTTGCTGTTGCTCAGTCACTGTACTTCGGAGCAAGATGTTGTGAACCAGCTGGAAACCATGCAAAGATTTCGCAACAACTTCAGATTGTCGATAAAAGCCTTGGAAGACAGTATGCAAAGTCATATTAACTACATCAGGATTTGTCAGGGTACACTGGAGGAGAGAAAACGAATTATTTCTTTGTTTGAACCCGGGCACAGGTTGTACATGGACTCTTTGTACCAGGTAGCAACAGCAATAAACAATGAATCAGATTCACTCAAAACAGAGGTTCGGGTTCACGTAAAAAACTGGGAAGCTGCCGAAGTAAAAATTGAAACCTGGCTTGCCCGACATAAGCAAAGCAAAATAAACTCAAGCACATTGCTCGACAGCCTGAATCTAACTGAAGATCAAATGATTGAAGCCACCAAAAAGGCGGATGTGTTGCGAGAATTTTTGTTGGCAAAATCGATGAGAGGCAAGGCCGCCTGCCAGGAGTACGACAAAAATTTTAGAAATGCCCGGGTGCTTTATGGCCCAAGACTTACTGCCGAATACAACAAACTAAGTGGTCAAGGGTTATGAAGCATATATTCAACTTTCAGATTTTCATGAAGAAAGCGGCCATTTTACTTTTAGTTTCATTGGTTTCAGGCTTTTGCCAGGCTCAAATTGGCGGTCGCTTCAGTTATGAGTTTCTAAACCTGGCAAACAACGCCAGAATAGCAGGCATTGGTGGGCTCAATGTAAGCCTGAAAGATCACGACCCGAATCTTATTTTTAGCAACCCAGGCGTAATTTCTGATACCATGATAGGCCAAGTCGCCTTCAACTATGTGCCTTTTTATACTGGTATCGCCAACCTGAGCACTTCAGCGGGCTTCAAAGCACTCGACAGAACCTGGGTGGTTGGACTCCAATACCTCAACTTTGGCTCATTCGACCAAAAAGATGTTTTCGAAAATGACCTGGGAACGTTCTTTGCCAATGAGTTTGCCCTCACTGTAGGCACTGCCCAGCAAATCGGCAACTATTCCTTTGGCGCCAACCTGAAGTTTGTCAATTCGAAAATAGAAGCCTTCAATGCAAGCGGAGTTGCCATGGATATGGGCATTCAATTTAAACATCCGAAGAAACAGTTTTCAGCGGGCCTGGCTGTAAAAAATGTAGGTTTTTCGTTCAACAACTACGTAGCTGGCACACCTGCGCAACTGCCCATAGATGTGCAAATGGGTTGTAGCTACAAACCTGAGCACATGCCTTTTAGGTTTAGCCTCACAGGCCACAACATGTATCGCTACGACATTCAATACCTTGACCCAAACAGAGGAACCCGTTTAGATCCAAACGGAAACAGTATTGCTGAAAACAAAAAATTTACCGAACAAATAGCAAGGCATCTGGTGTTTGGAGGCGAGCTACTCCTGTCAAAAGTTTTTCAGGTGCGTGCCGGTTACAACCACATGCTTCGAAAAGAATTGAAAGTAGAAACCGGCACCAAAATGAGCGGCTTTTCTATTGGCTTCATGGTGAAGGCCAAAGCTTTTGACATTGGCTTTACCCGGGCAGCTTTTTATGCAGTCGGCGCAAGAACACATCTCACCGTTATAGCCGACTTAAATAGAATTATCAAAAAATCTAATGGATAACACTTTGACTAACAAATTTTTAACTCCTAGCGAAATTGTAGCTGAGCTCGACAAATACATCATTGGTCAGCATCAGGCAAAGCGAAATGTGGCCATTGCCCTAAGAAACAGGTGGAGGCGGATGAACACGCCCGAAGACATGCGACAAGACATTGTGCCCAACAACATTTTACTAATTGGCGCAACAGGTGTGGGTAAAACTGAAATAGCCCGAAGGCTGGCAAAAATTGCGGATGCGCCTTTTACCAAAGTCGAAGCATCGAAATTTACTGAAGTAGGATATGTGGGCCGTGATGTAGAAAGCATGGTGAGAGACCTGGCCGAGCAAGCCGCCAACATGGTGAAAGTGAAAAAGAAGGAGGAAGTGAAGGCCAAGGCTGAAGCCATAGTTGAAGATATTATTCTCGACCAATTAATTCCACCAGTAGTTTCTCCAGCTTTTGAGCATTCGGGTGTAAAACACGAAGATGCTGAGGTGAACGAAAAAACCAGGGAATTTTTCAGACTAAAACTACAAAATGGAGAACTGGAAGACCGGCATATTGAACTCGACGTGTCTCAATCGCCTACTGCTTCCATTGGCATGATTGGGCCAAGTGGCATGGATGAAATGTCGATGATGAACATCCAAGAAATGCTGGGCAACATGATGCCCAAAAAACAGAAAAAGCGCAAACTCACCATTGCTGATGCCAGAAAGGTGCTGTTTGAAGAAGAGTCGGCCCGTCTCATCGACATGGACGAAGTGAAGGAAGAAGCTGTGACTTTAGCCCAAAATGCAGGTATTATTTTCATAGATGAAATAGACAAAATTGCCAATGGAAACAAAGGCGGAGGTGGTCCTGATGTAAGTCGGGAAGGGGTTCAAAGAGATTTGTTGCCCATTGTAGAAGGCAGTTCGGTAAACACAAAATATGGCGTGGTAAACACAGACCACATTCTGTTTATAGCTGCAGGTGCTTTTCATGTGTCAAAGCCTTCCGATCTGATTCCTGAATTGCAGGGTCGATTCCCGATCAGGGTTGAGCTGGAAAACTTGTCGGAAGATGATTTTTACCAGATTTTGAAAACGCCAAAAAATGCCCTCACCAAGCAGTATCAAGCACTTTGCGAAACAGAAGATGTGACGCTCGATTTTGAAGATGAAGCCCTGAGAAGCATTGCCTCAATGGCATTCAGACTGAATTCAGAGATCGAAAATATAGGAGCCCGACGCTTGCACACTGTGATGAGCAGCTTGCTGAACGAAATATTGTTCGACATGCCCGACAAATTAGCGCCCGGCAGCAAGTTTATGGTTACCCCGCAACTGGTGGAGCAAAGACTAAGTAGCCTGGTCGAAAACCGAGACCTGAGCAGGTATATTTTATAAGTAATCGTGTTCCGAGAGTTTGTACCCGGCTCTCAGGACTCCCAGCAGACTCCGTTTTGGAAAGCAAATGCCATGTTTGAGTAAATCATAGATGACCGGGATAAAATCCCCGAAACCGCTGCGCTAAGTTTAAGAATTGAGGATGTATACTTCAAAAACAGAAATTGTTTAATTTTTGCAATCAGTGTGCTTAGTCGAATTGTGGAATCTCCATTAAAATTCCACCTTGTAAAGCGGATTCATGTGCAATTATTCCAGGAACATTATAGGCGAGTGCTTCATGAATATCAATACTTGGTTTTCTTTCATTTAAACAAGCATCAACAAATTCATGAGTGATAAATGTGTGCGATCCACCATGTCCGCTATGGTGTCTTAAAGGCTCAGGAAGGAGGTCAGTTTCCCACCAAAATGGTTGGTTGTATTTCTCTTTTTCTGCTGCAGTTCGTACGAAACCAGCATCATCTTTTCCAAGTTTTGTTGTTGAATTGACAATTATGGAACCGACTCCAACCGGATTGGGCGTGTAAAAACTCATTTTACTTCCAACCCACTGTGCACGTTCACAACCAATGTGGGCACCTTTCCACCAAACATTTACACGGAAACTATTTCCACGGTTAGTCTTAAACATAGCCGATTCGTTCCAGAAGGGATTATTGTAATTATTGTCTTTCAGAATGGGATCATCGTCACCCCACCCATTACAGCTAACCTGAGTTAAACGCTCTCCGGTAACACCAATTAAGTGAGACGTGCAATGTGTTGGATAATGCATTGGCGCAATACCATGTCGCCAAGTACGCTTTCCGTTTTCGAAATAAAGATCTTGCAAACCGTCGTGCTGGTATTCTGATTCACAATAGAAAATATTGCCAAACTTACCTTCGTTGTAGAAATTCCTGGCAGAAATAGCAAACTGCTGGTAATAGCTGGTTTCCGCCAACATATAAATCAAACCAGATTTTTTTACAGCTTCAAATAATATTTCAGCTTCGGCAATTGACCCAAAAATAGCAGGAACTGCGCAAAGCACATGTTTACCATGTTTCAGGCATTCCAATACATGTTTAACATGATTTGGCCCCTCTGTAAATACCCCAACGGCATCTATATTTTTATCCTTTACCAACTCTTCCAAAGAGTCATAAGATTTCGAACATTTATAGGTATTCATTAGATTTTTACGACGGTCAGGTCTTAAATCACTCACTGCTTCAACAATACAATCGGGATGTTCGTGAAACTGGAATGAACAACCAAAACGTCCTCCAACAATACCAACTCTCACCTTTTTACCTGGAGTTGAAGTTGAGCACGATTGACTCAAAGGAAGCATCATTCCAAGCGCTGCTACACTCCCCAATTTTATGAAATCCCGACGTGAATTGTTTTGTTGTATTTGTTCTTCTTTAATTATCATAGTAGCCATGTTTTAAAAAACGCCCTTTAAACTCTGCTCAAAAATAGCTAAAAGAGGTTGCCGTCAAACAACCTAAACGGCTCATTGTTAATCCTACCACCCGCCAAGCAGGACGAATAGCTTTGAAAACCTCGAATGGGCTAAAATTAAGCACTTTTAAAACATGCTATCAATACCATCCCCCCTTCGGTTTTCAAAGATTTTTAATTGATTTTTAATTGATTTTTGCTTGCTACTCCACAGAATCTCATAGTAATGAGGAAAGGGAATGAAATGAATGAATGAAATATAGGAGCACAGATTGTTTGCTTCAACTGCTTGGCTAACACCTCGTGTCCCAAGAGTTTGTACCCTGCTCTCATTACTCTCCAATACTATCAAGGACCTGTCTTGCCACTATGAGAAACTCCGACTCGGAAAGCTAAGGCCATGTTAGGATTGAATAGCACATAGAATGCCGGAGCAAAATCCCTGAAATCGCTGCGCTTAGTTTAAGAATATATGGGTGCTCCAAAACACAGACACCCTAACCATATCGGCTCAGGCCTTGCATCAAACAGGAACTAAATCCTGAACTTGTTCCCCATAGAAAACAGAACAATCTTACACCCCGTTCCCTGACTGGGGCGGGGCAGGCAGTGCAACAGCGGTTTCATGCTGGGCCTTATAAGCAGCATGAAACCTTAGTTGTTAGCTGCTGGCTTTTTAATTTACATTGCGATACTGTGATGGACTTAATCCTGTTTTTGATTTAAAAAATTTGCTAAAATGGTTGGGATATTCAAAGCCTAAATCATAAGCTACCTGGCTAATGCTTAGTTCCTGATTTTGAAGTTGAATTTTTGCCTTCTTAATGATAAATAAATCAATGTGTTCTTTGGCGTTTTTACCTGTTTCTTCTTTGAGCAAATCGCTTAAATAATGTGCAGACAAATGCAAGGCTTCGCCACATTGCTTTACAGTAGGAATCCCTTTATCCAAAGAATTTTGCATAAAATGGTTTTTGAGATAACTTTCAAACTTTGCTAAATATCTAGTATTACTC
>JBBRCC010000103.1:0-15499 GCA_038205175.1 Cytophagales bacterium
GGTCTGGCAACGTTTCAACAGGATTGTGATTGTACCACTGTTCTTCGCTTACTTTTCCAGCGCCGTTGTAGATGTATCTGATTTCATAGAATTTTTCATAGCTCCCAGCTTCAAAGTAAAAGTCCTCTTGTTTGGTTAGTCGGTTGGCTTCATACGTGTATTCTGATTTCTCGTTTTCTTCCCAAACATTTCCATTCTTAGTATATCCGTTGGCTCTGGTCAATTTTCCTTGGCCATCGTACGTGTAAGTTGTTTTATAGTCTTCTTCCCAATTGTTACTTAGTCGGCTATACTCAATTTCTTCGCTCAGCTTGTTACTTTGGTAGGATAAAGTAGTTCTGTTTTCCAATGTGAATTCAGTTACATTCAGAGTTCTGGAACTAAAAATAGTTTCTGTTTCAAGGTTTTGAGCATTGTAAGCGTAAACAGTTTTATAGATAAATTCATCGGGATTACTGGAAAAAGGCAGATCTAATGATTCCGAAACTTTTCGGTTTTGACCGTAAGTATACGAATTTTTGAAATTACCAGGAGATATCAAGCTATCGAGTTGCCCAATATTGTCTCCTCCGGTTGGGGAAAACATGGCATGGCTAAACCTTTTAAGAGGTTTAGCAGGTTTGATTGATTTTTTATTTGTGATGCGATTTTGCCTGTGTTGAAACTGTGCAAACACCGGCGATAGGAACAGGATACAGAAAAGGAAAGCGTAAATTTTTGACATATTAAAATAAATTAGCCTTCCACAAAAGTAGAAGGCTAAACCATGTAATCAAAATGTTGTTAATAAGAAACTTATTGCCCAATGAGAGTTTTATAGGCTTCAGCATTCATCAGTCCATCCACCTCGGCCAAGTTAGCGAGAGAAATTTTCACCATCCAGCCTTCGCCATAAGGATCAGTATTCACTAAGTCAGGGTTTCCTTCCAGGGCGGGATTTACTTCTAAAATGGTTCCTTCTACAGGTAGAAACAAATCAGAAACTGTTTTTACTGCCTCTACAGAGCCGAAAATTGCATCTTTTGCCACTGTTTCTCCTATTGTGTTGATGTCTACAAAAACGATGTCACCTAGTTCTCCTTGGGCAAATTCGGTGATACCTACAAAGGCTTCGTTGCCCGAAACTTTAATCCATTCGTGTTCTGCGGTGTATTTGAGGTCTGCTGGAAAATTCATGTGCTTGTGTTGAGTTTTATTTTTTTGCTAAGTAACAAAGGAAGGAATTGATATTCAAAAAAAATCCCTGATTCTAATAAAACCTAAGATCGCTATGGGAATCCTTGCCGCAATGCGTTGGGAAAACCAGGCATTCAAGACCCTAAGAGGCGATATCTTTGTAAGTATTTAAACAAAAAAGCCCGCTATCGAAAGCAGGCTTTTTTGGGAGCACTATGGGGATCGAACCCACGACCCTCAGAATCACAATCTGATGCTCTAACCTACTGAGCTAAGCACTCCATTTTTCGATTCCTTGAAACCGGAGTGCAAAGAAAAAGTTTTTATTATTGTGGTGCAAGGGAATTTTTCATTTCAGGCTGCCCATGCCTCCGTCAACGTGTAGCACCTGACCTGTTATCCATCCAGCTTCATCGGAAAGCAAGAATGCCGACATGGCTGCAATATCTTCTGCAGTACCTACTCTGCCCAATGGGTGTCTTTTGTCAGAAGCCTCCATTTTTTCAGGAGTTGCCAACAAGGCACCGGCAAGTGGTGTGTTGGTCAGTGAAGGTGCTACCAGGTTTACCCGAATTTGAGAAGGCGCCAATTCTGCTGCCAGCGAACGGGCCACTCCTTCTAACGCACCTTTTGCACAAGCCACCGACGCATGAAAGCCCATGCCGGTTTGTACGGCTACAGTGGAGTAACCCACCACCGATGCCGAACCTGCTTTTTTCAATTGACGCAAAGTGGCTTGCAACACATTTACAAACCCAAGTACATTCACTTGAAAATCATTCTTGAAATCATCTACAGAAAGTCTGGAAATAGGTTTCAGGTTGATGGTGCCAGGGCAATATACAAGTCCATGCAAGGTATCTGGGAAATTTTCCGGCAATTGAAAATCTGCCGTGGCATCGTATTCAAACCAATTGCTGCTTCCGAGGCCTTCTGGCTTGGTACGTGAAGCGGTGAAAAGATTGGCTCCTTTGTTTTTCAGGCTTAAAGCCAGACTATGGCCAATTCCTGACGAGGCACCGATAATAAGTATGTTCCTGTTGTTCAAGGTTGTAAGTAAATGAGTTGGAATTCAGAACCAGCGAAAGCAATTAAATGTTTACATAGTTATGAAATTCTGCTCCTCAAGCCAAAACTTCTGGTTTTTGCAAATTTTAATGAGGACTATGCTGTCATTAACAGGTTCATTTTAGGAGATTTTCCCGCTAATGAAAATCAGATTGATTAATAATTTTACTGGAACGTAATCCGATAGAGGTTATGTTTTTGCGAAGTTTGGAAAATAGAATGAGCAGTTTCTTAGGAAAAGACAGTATTGCTAACTGTTTAAAATGCAATAACTTAACTTTTTAAAAATATGAATTGTTGTCCCCGCCAAAAAAAAATCCCACACGCTGTGCGGGATTTCCTTCAGTTTATGCTGCTACCTAAAAATATTAGGCGTGGTACACATGTTTCAAAAACTCACTTTTGGTGGCGTCTTCTTTAAATCGACCACTATAGCTGGCGGTTACTGTTGAGCTGCTGCTGTCTTCTACACCTCGGCTACTCACACACATGTGTTTGGCATCGATAATTATGGCTACACTTTCTGTATCCAAAATTTCTTTCAAGTGGTTGGCGATTTGCACAGTGAGCCTTTCCTGTACTTGTGGTCGTTTAGAAAAATGCTGTACGATTCGGTTAATTTTAGACAGGCCGATCACTTTGCCGCTTGAAATGTAGGCCACGTGTGCTCTGCCAACAATAGGTACAAAGTGATGCTCGCAGTTTGAGTACAAAGTGATGTCTTTTTCGACAAGCATTTCATTGTACTTATACTTATTGTCGAACAGAGCTACTTTGGGCATATTAGCCGGATTGAGTCCGGAAAATATTTCCTGAATATACATTTTTGCCACCCGATTTGGTGTTCCTTTCAGACTGTCGTCCGTCAGGTCTAAGCCCAAAATTTGCATAATATCGGCAAAATGTTTGCCGATCAGCTCAATTTTGGTTTCATCATCGAGTTTGAAAGCGTCTTCACGCATGGGTGTGTCCCATGAAGTGAACAGGTGGTTATCGCCGATTTCCTCCACGGTAAAGCCGTTGAGCTCATTTACTTCCTCAATCAGCGGGATATTCACAGAAGTTTCTTTCAGTTTCATAAAGAACAATTTTCAACCTGAAATCCGGGTTGAGGCGGTTTTTTAATTTTTCGTAAATAACTACGGATATATTTTCTGCCGAGGGATTCAAATTTTTAAATTCTTCAGTGTCCAGATTCAAATTTTTGTGGTCGAATGGATCAAGCACTTCCTCTTTAATTAAGTCGCTAAGATACTTCATGTCAACCACGTAGCCAGAAACCGGATCAACTTCCCCTGTCACCTTTACGATCAAGTCGTAATTATGACCATGAAAGTTGGCATTATTACATTTGCCAAAATAGCGCTCATTTTCTTCGGCTGTCCAAGTTGGATTGTGTAATCTGTGGGCAGCGTTAAAGTGCTCTTTTCGACAAACTGTTACTTTCATTGTAGTGTGAAACAGACGGTGTTTAAAATTTGTTTAACATTAAGTTAAAATAGTTAAACAAAACACGGGATGAATTTTTAAATTGCTGAGCGCCATTTTCAGACACAAGATTTTAATTTTGAACCAGATACCCAAACTTATTTTCAGTTGGTTTCGCCAGAAAGGTTTTTCACCTTTTCCTTTTCAGGTAGATACCTGGCAAGCCATGCTTGACGGCAAATCGGGTTTGCTGAATGCTCCAACCGGAAGCGGCAAAACCTTTGCCATCTGGATGGGCGTGCTGTCAAATTGGCTGAAAAATAATAAGAAATCCAAAAAGGCAAGCATAAAAGTCTTGTATGTGTCGCCATTGAGATCGCTTTCAAAAGATCTTTTTCAAACGTTGCAGAAGGCCACAGCAGAAATTTGTCCTGAATATTCCATAGGCATGCGCACTGGAGATACACCAACTTCAGAGCGAACCAAACAAAAAAATGCAATGCCCGATGCCTTGGTTACCACACCAGAAAGCCTGCATATTTTGCTCAGTCAAAAAAATAGCTCGCAACTTTTCGATGAGGTCGATTTCCTGATTGTAGACGAATGGCACGATTTGTTGGGTTCTAAACGAGGCATTCAAACGGAGCTTGCCATTTCAAGAATCAAAGGGTTGCAAAAGCGAAATGGAAAAGAAAAACCTTTGGTTGTTTGGGGTATTTCGGCCACCATTCCCAATCTCGAACAGGCTTTTGAAGTGCTGAATGGAGAACCATTTAAAGCCGGCAAACATGTGCTTATCAAAGCCGACATCAAAAAGGAAATCAGGGTCGACACAGTGTTTCCCGATACCACAGAAAAATTTCCCTGGGCTGGCAGGTTGGGCTTGCCCATGGTGAAAAAAGTGCTCGAGATTGTTCGTCGAAGTGAGTCCTCGCTGGTGTTTACCAATACCCGGGCGCAAACAGAAATCTGGTACCAAAACCTATTGTTGCTGGCACCTGAGTTGGCTGGCAGTATGGCCATTCACCATAGTTCGCTCGACCAGGAAATCAGGCTTTGGGTAGAAGATAACTTGAAACAGGGCAAGCTCAAGCTGGTGGTTTGCACTTCTAGTCTTGATTTAGGGGTTGATTTTGCCCCGGTAGAAACCATAGTTCAGATTGGTTCGCCCAAAGATGTGAGTCGGATTATGCAACGGGCCGGACGAAGCGGACATAGTCCTGGAAAACCAAGCCAGGTATATTTTGTGCCAACTTATGGCATGGAGCTTATAGATGCTGCCGCTTTGAAACAGGCTGTGAAAGAGCGGAAAATTGAGCAGAAAAATCCTTTGCTCAAACCCATGGATGTGTTGGTACAATACTTGGTTTCTTTGGCCATCGGCGATGGTTTTGTGGCCGAAGAAGTGCTGGAAGAATTGCTGTCTACCTTTGCTTACAGAACCCTCTCTGAAAAGGAATGGAATTGGGCAATCCGGTTTATTACCCTGGGTGGAGATAGCCTTCAGGCTTACGACGATTTTCAGAAAGTGGTGCGGGTCGGCGACAGGTTTGTAGTAACCAATAAGAGAATTGCCATCAGGCACAGACTCAGCATGGGAACGATTGTAAGCAATGTGTCGCTGAAAATCAAATTCATTACCGGTGGTTATGTAGGCACAGTAGAAGAAATTTTCTTCAGCAAAATGAAGGAAGGCAATGTGTTTTGGTTCGGCGGGAGGGCGCTTGAATTTATCCGAATCAAAGACATGACCGTGCTGGTGCGAAAAGCAACCAAAGGTAAAGGCAGTACACCCGCCTGGGCAGGAGGCCGCATGCCGCTTTCGAGCACGTTTGCAGACTTTTTGCGTCTTAAAATTCATGAAATGGCTTCAGGTAATTTTACAGACCCTGAACTCGTCTTGCTTCAACCAATGATCGACATTCAGCAAGCCTGGAGTGCCATTCCCAATCAGGATGAGTTTTTGGTAGAATATATGGAAAGCCGTGATGGGTTTCATTTGGTTTTCTATCCATTCGAAGGCAGGGCCATGCATGAGATTTTGGCTTCACTCGTAGCTTACCGCATCAGTTTATACGTGCCTGTTACTTTCACTATTGGTATGAACGACTATGGCTTTGAACTGCTGAGCGACCAAGCTTTAGATGTGGAGGAATTGCTAAGCCTCGATTTGTTTTCTGTGCAAAACCTGGAGCAAGACATGCAAAAAAGCATCAACGAAGCCGAAATGGCGAGAAGGCATTTTAGGGATATTGCGGCCATAGCAGGATTGGTTTTTCAAGGTTACCCGGGCAAAAAACTGAGCGGAAAACACCTGCAAAGCAGCAGCCAACTCATTTTCGATGTGTTTCAACAGTATGAGCCCGATAACCTGCTTTTTCGGCAGGCGCACCATGAAGTGCTGGATTTTCAGGTTGAAAATTCCCGACTTGTAAACATCCTGCAACGCATTTCGAATCAAAAAATCCTGCTGAAAAAGCCGCCACGGATTACCCCCTTTGCGTTTCCGATTTTGGTAGACATGCTTCGGGGAAAGTTATCGTCGGAAACCCTGGAAGACAGGATAATGAAAATGACCGTGCAATTGGAAAGGTATGCAGAGAAGGGGGAAGGAAAAAGGAAAGGGTAAAAGTTGAGTACCAAATAACGCCAATGTTATCAAGGTTTATTAAGAATTGATATAGAAAGTTAAAAAATATTTATAGTTCGATAGGGGTAACCCCCACCTTCAATTGTCATGGGTAAAAACATAAATAACCCATGATGAAAACAACAAGTTTATGGATAGCCCTGAGTTTGTTTTTTGCCTCGCTTTTGCTGCAAGCCCAAACTGCGACCAAACTCAAACAAAGCCTGAGAGGCCAGATTTTCGATGCCGATGCAGGTGTACCTCTTCCTGGAGCCTCAGTGGTGGTGTTGGGCACATCGCCTTTGGTAGGTGCCCAAACAGATGAAAACGGCTACTTCAAAATTGACAATTTGCCAGTTGGTCGCTATGTGGTCAAAGTAAGTTACATCGGCTACAGCGAACAAATTTTGCCCAACGTGCAGGTCAACAGCGGCAAGCAAACGGAATTGAATACCCGATTGAAAGAGCATGTGGTTCAGGGAACAGAAGTGGTGGTGGAGCAAAGCCGAAACAAAACAGAAGTGATCAACGACATTGCTACCGTTTCAGTGAAAGGATTTAGTCCTGAAGAAACCAGGCGATATGCTGGCTCGCTCAACGATCCTTCTCGCATGGCCTCATCATTTGCTGGTGTGGTAGGCAATCCTTCCGGGAGCAACGATATCATTGTGCGGGGCAATTCGCCCAGAGGAATGCTGTGGCGCATGGAAGGACTTGAAATTCCAAATCCAAACCATTTCAGCGACGAAGGCTCTTCGGGTGGCCCCATCAACATCATCAATCCGAATGTGTTGGGTCATTCCGGATTTTACACTGGCGCATTTCCGGCTAATTTTGGAAACGCTTCTTCGGGCGTGTTCGACCTGAAACTGCGGAATGGCAACAAAGAGAAGAGCGAATATGTATTTCAGGCAGGCGTAATCGGCATTGAAGCAGGTGCAGAAGGTCCATTTAAACCCGGAAGTCAGGCCACGTATCTGGTCAACTACAGATATTCCACCTTGGCAATGATGAACAAAACGGGTCTTAAAATATCTGGTGACGACGAGCCCGTTTTTCAAGATGGCTCATTCAAAGTTCGATTGCCAACCAAAAAAGCAGGCATTTTTTCGGTGTATGGCATTGGTGGATACAGCACGGTTTACAGCCCGTTTTTTGATACCAAAAAGGTGAAAAGAGAAGAGTTTAATGGTTCGAATACCATGTGGGCAACAGGCATAAACCATTTGTTGTTTTTGAGCACCAAAACCACGCTCGAATCCAACATTGGCAGCTCAGGAACAGGAAGAAATTTTAAATTCAAGTCCAATTCGCACAGCGCAGAAGATCCTTTAACCTTGACTGGTAAAATGAACAATCAATACCAAAATTTAAGGTTCAACACCGCCTTGAGTCATAAATGGAATGCTAAACATAAAATGGATGTAGGTGTCACATATTCAATACTTCAGTTTAACATTCGCACAACGGAATATGATTTCGACAACCGACAAACTTTTGAGGCTTATCGTCAAAAGGGCACCACCGGTCTTTTTCAGCCATTTGCCAATTGGCAATTCCGACCAAATGATCGATTGACCATCAATACCGGTGCTCACCTTATGCACTTTGGCCTGGTGGGTCAAACACGGGTTGAGCCTCGCTTAGGTGTGGCATATCAGGCAAACCCCAGACACATTTTCACTTACGGCGCTGGTTTGCATAGCCGCATAGAACCTGTAAGCACCTATTTTGCAAGAGAAAATAAAGGTGAAATGCAAAACAAAAACCTGAAAACCGGAAGGGCATTCCATCAGGTGGCGGGTCATCAGGTAGTTTTGAACGAAAAGTCGACCTTGAAAACTGAAATTTACTTTCAGCAGCTCAATGAAGTGCCAATTGGTGTAGATAGCATGAACTATTACAGCACTTTAAACGAGATTGACGCCTGGAACACTACCCGATTGGTGAACAAAGGCTTAGGAAGAAATTACGGCATGGATGTAACCTACGAAAGAATGTTTTCAGATAACTACTATGTCACAGTGACCCAATCAGTTTACCGATCAGAATTCAAAAATCCGGATTTCAATTGGAAACCAACCCGATACGACGGTCGGTATGTGACCAATGTTTTGCTTGGCAAAGAGTTTGCTTTGCGCAGCGGTAGCTCAAAAGAAAGAACCCTTGTGCTCAACGGACGCTTGTTTTACTCCGGGGCATTCAACTATACACCTGTAGATGAACAGCAAAGCCGTGAAGCAAACCGAACTGTTTTCAACGAGAGAGAATACATGGGCAAAAAAGGAAGCAACATCACCCGAATCGACTTTGCCATAGGCCTGAGAACGAATAGGGCAAAAACCACCCAAACCTTAAAGTTAGACATTTACAATGTATTGAATCAAACAGCAGTGTTGGGCGAGTATTACAACAGCTACAGCAACAAGATAGAAGTTCCTTTTATTTTAGGCATTTTGCCAAACCTGATGTACAGAATTGAATTTTAACCTGCTTTTTCTACATTTCACATGCTTTGTACTTGCTGAAAATCAACCTAAAAAATAGCATTGTGCAAAAGTGACCACGTTGCTAAATGGAACAAACAATAAACTGGACCTACATTAAACAAGGAAATGAGAAAGAATTTGAGCGAATGTTTTTCGCTTTCTACAAAAGTTTGTGCGCTTATGCCAACCGCATGTTGCGTGACGAAATGGAATCTGAAAATGTGGTACAGGCGCTCTTTTGCAAACTTTGGGAAGAACGAAGCCAAATCGACATTTACATTGGCGTCAAGCCTTATCTGTTCAAAGCCGTGTATTTCAGTTCATTGAATATGCTGAAACGAAAAAGTAAAACCCAGGAAAACGTAGACCTGAATAGCTTGAATCAGGCCGATTTGCTGGTGAACAACCTGGAAGAGGTTCACGAACTGGATAGAGCCGTGCATCTGGCCATAACACAACTGCCCGAAAAGCGACAGGAAATTTTCAGACTAAGTCGCTTCGAAAACATGACTTATAAAGAAATTGCTTCCAGCCTCGACATTTCGATCAAGACTGTGGAAAACCAAATGGGAAAAGCGCTCGAAAGTCTCCGCTTGTCGCTGGCCGATTACTTGCCTGTTTTTTTGACCTTGATACTCAGCAAACTAATTTTCTTTTTTCAAATCCACCTTTTTTAATCATGCAAAGCGGTTTCGATAAAGAACTATTTCTTAGCCTGGTGGCCAAAAGGCTTTCGGGCAACGCCGATCCTGTCGAAATCAAGGATTTGGAAAGCATGCTGCAACAGTTTCCTGAAGCCAATTCGGAGTTTGAAAAACTGATAGCAACCTGGAATTTGGTGGGTGAAGGTTTTGAACCTGAAGAGCACGAATCAGCCTCATACAATGACCGAATGGCCTGGCAAAAAGTGAGTCAAAAATTGAATCGGCCCAAGGTTGTGGCCTTAGACACAAAAACACGGCAATTGAATATTGTTTGGTTGTCTGTAGCGGCATCTATTCTGGTTATGCTTTCAGTGGGCTATTTGGTGTTTTGGAACAAGGAAAATGCTTTTACAACGGTTTCCGGACAAGAGGTTTCCCAAATTAACTACTACGATGGCTCTACAATTCGCCTAAACAGCGATGCTGAACTTTCGTTTTTTTCAGATTCAACCAGCGAAATCCGTCAGTTTAAACAAAGCAAAGGCGCAGCTTACTATGCGGTAGCCAAGAATCAAGAAAAACCATTTGTGGTGAGCTGCAACTTGGCCGAAATCACAGTTTTAGGAACACAGTTTTTGGTAGACATCTATGAAGATTCGTTGGCGTTGAGTGTGGTAGAAGGCCGGGTTCGGCTCAAACCAACATTTAGCCGGGAAACCCAGGTTGTGTCGGCTGGCGAAAAATGGGTGGTAACCCGGTCAGGATCGAGCATGGGCCGGATTTATTTTCCCAACGCACTGGCTTGGGCAAACAAGCAACTCAAGTTTTCGAATACGCCTTTGGATGAAGTAGTTAAAGATATTGAGCAACTATACACAGTTGTAATTGAACTCGAGCCTCAGCTAAAAACCTGCAAACTCTCCGGTTCATTTAGCAAAAAGTCGCTCGAAGAAGTATTGGATGCCATAGCCGAAACCCTTGAACTGGAAGTGATCAAAACTGACAATTCTTACAAAATCAGCGGAAAGGGATGTTGAAGAAATTGTTTTTGATGGCATGGCTTTGGCCAGCACTTTGTCTGGCACAAGCCAACGCTGACTGGTTGAAACAGCCTGTTTCCTATTCGACAGAAAACCTCAATTTGGCTGAATGGCTAGAATATTTGTCTGCAAAAACACCATTCGACTATGCCTACAACCCCGCCATGGTCGACTCGAGGAAAAAAGCCACTTTGCCCCAATTTACCAATCTGGAAGAAGCTTTTACAGCCATTAGTGTAGCCTTTTCTGTTGATATTTCCTTGAAACCCGGAAAAAGTCTGTTGTTAAAGCCAGCCCAACCCGCACCCGGAAAAGTGCCTGCAAAATCGAAACTAACTGGCAAGGTGAGCGACCAAAAAACCAAAAGACCCATTCAGGAAGCAGGTGTTTATTTGTCGGCCACAGGAAATTACACCAAGACTGACTACAAAGGTGCCTTTTCATTCTCGGTGCCTTTTCCGAGTTTGCAATCAGACTTGATTGTTTTGGCCGAAGGTTATGCGCCCATCAAAAAGTCGGTGAACCTCAAAGGAAATACGTTTTTGAACACCATGCTTGTGCAGGATTCTTTGCCAGTAAAAGTGCCAAACCTGCAAAGCAAAACATTTATAGCCACGAGCTCATCCAGACAATCACCTATTTTGCCTATTTTTTTGGCTGAACCAGAGCCCGATTCTGGCATTGTGGCCAAGTTAGATACAGGCAAGTTGTTGCCAAAGGTTTATGAAGAAATTCCTTTTAGTTTTTCGCTTTGGCCTGGTGTTTCCTCAGGTCGGTGGATTCCTACAGCTAATATTCCAAATTTGTCCGTCAACCTGTTTGCTGGCAGCAATGCAGGCCTTTTGGGTGCTGAATTTGGCATTGTAGCCAACGTGATTCAAACCAACATGACCGGTTTTCAGGCAAGCGGCATGATCAATGTGGTGGGCGGCAAAGTGACTGGATTTTCAGCGAGTGGCTTAGCGGGTTATGCCGGACTGGGTGTGAAGGGCATGCAATCCAGTGGTTTGGTAAGCATCAATCAGGGAAATTTGAAGGGATTTCAGGCAGCCGGTTTTTACAATTCTACCCGAGATGAAGTAAGGGGCATGCAGGCTGCCGGATTTGCAAATCTGGCGCATGGGCTCAATGGTGTGCAGGCCGCCGGTATAACCAACCTCCTTGCCGGTCAGGGAAATGGCCTGCAAATAGCCGGTTTTGCCAACTTAATATTGAACCAATCGAAAGTAGACTTTGTGAAAATGAGTATCGATAGCCTCTTTGCAACAGGCACTGAAAGGCATCAGGTATCCCAAATCGCAGGATTTATCAATGTTTCGCCTTTCGACATTCGGGGGGTTCAAATTGCTGGTTTTTCAAACTGGACTTCCGGAAAACTGCAAGGAGTTCAGGTTGGCGGCGGGTTTAACCATGCCCGGCAGGTGCAAGGCGTTCAGATAGGTTTGGTAAACCATACCCGAAAATTGAAAGGGCTGCAAATCGGACTTATAAACCTGACCGACACATCGAAAGGTTTTGCTATTGGCCTCATCAATATAAGCCGAAACGGCATAACAGAACTTGATCTGGAATATACTGACAACCACATTGCGTCCTTAAAACTAAGCTCCTACAAAAAAGCCATTCATTGGGTGTATGTAGGCTCTGTTTCTCCTTTCGACAGTTCGGTGAAAGTGTGGGCCGGCATGGGATTGGGAACCATGTTTGGCCTCACCCGCAACAAAGATTTGCTCGATTTTTCATTCACTGCCCTCAACCGTGTGCCTCTGGCCGAAATGAAAGAATTGCAAACCTGGATCAGTGCAGAAGCAGCATTAAATTTGAGATTGGTGGGTGGTCTTCGCCTGAAAGCAGGAGCCGAAATCAACTACTTCATGCATATAGGCAACGCATCTGGTGATCAATTGTTTATCCCAGAACGAAGGCCCAACAACTTTACTTCCACAAGCATTTCTGTGAGTTGGATAAATTATAAGGTGGGTTTGGGTTGGCGGTTTTGACAAAGCCCTTATTTCATGTTGAAGCGAAAAGGCTGAGCTGCTTCACTGACAAAACCAGCCTGGAAAAGGAAGTGGAACTTAAACTATGGATTGAGGATTAGTGCATTGAAAACAAGCAACAGGGCATGGAGGTAAAGCGTATTTTAAAGTAAATTATACAATTTATTTCCCGATTTATGCAATGTGCTATGTCTTTGTCCTGCCCACCTTTGCCGCAAACAAATTTTTTTTTACCTAACAATGAAAAAGCAAGCAATAATTCCAATCTTATTTGCAGCAGCAGCACCTCTCCTTACTTCTTGTAGTTCAAGTCCAACTGCTGAGCAATATCTGAAAAATGACGCTCACCGCAAAGATGTTATTCTTTCAATTTCTCATAACCAACCTTACAAGATGGAGATGATGCAGGAGATGATGCAAAGCGACAGTAACAAACACATGATGATGGGAAACATGATGGGCGACCCAAGCATGGCAGAGATGCACATGGACAAAATGATGAATATGTGCAAAGACGATTCGACCAAGTTTAAAATGATGCTAGGTAAAACAATGGAAATGTGCGATGCTGACCCTGCAAAATGTAAAATGATGATGGGCTCAATGCAATCTCATAAAAATGTTATGAATTCCATGAAAGGAATGGGTGGCATGGATAATATGAAATATTAATCTCATTCAAAAAACCATGGAAAATTCAATTAAGCATACGTATCACATTGGTGGTATGAGCTGCGGCGGATGTGCAGCATCAGTTAAAAATAAATTATCATCTGCTCACGGAGTAATATCTGTGCAAGTTGATCTGGCAAAAAAAGAAGCAAAAATTACTTCGACCGAAGAAATAAAAGTCGAAATGTTACAAGAATCCTTGAGCAATACGGGCTATACCATTTCTGAACTCAGATATCCGGTTTCTTTGTAATATTTGATTTCCGAATAATAAACAGCAGTTAAATTATGCATAATAATTCTTGGGGCTGGGGCATGGGTTGGGGCATGTGGGTGGTTCCGCTTATCATTATTATCATTATTGTCTTCTTTTTGAGAGCAAGGCGCCGAAAGTGAAATTCCTGCAAAACAACCGGGTTAAATGAAACTATTATGTGTTGCGGTTCACTAGCTGAAAAGGTAAAAACCTACTGCCCATAACAGCTTAATTACCCAAAAAAACAGATTACAACATGAAAAAAATCAAGGTAGCAGTAAATGGATTTGGAGTAATCGGCAAGCGGATCGCCGATGCCGTTCTTTTACAGGATGATATGGAACTAATCGGCGTAGCTGATGTAGTATCTGATTGGCGAATTAAAGCAGGTGTAAAAAATAACCTTCCTGTTTTTGCTTTCGACAATAGCATGGTTGAAAAAATGAAAGCATCTGGCATTGATGTTAAAGGAACATTGGATGAGCTACTGAAAAATGTGGATATCGTTTGCGATGCAACACCAAAAAAAGTTGCGGCATCAAATTTTGAGCTATATAAAAATGCAGGAGTGAAATCAATTTTTCAGGGTGGAGAAAAACACGAGCTTACCGGGCACTCTTTTGTTGCACAGGCAAATTATCCAAGTGCCATAGGACGGGATTCTACAAGGGTTGTTTCGTGCAATACAACAAGTATCGTCCGCATGATTGGCGCATTACGTCAATCAGGTTTGTTCAAAAAAGGCAATGGGGTTCTTGTTCGCAGAGCTACCGACCCGTGGGAATCTGACCATTCAGGAATTATGAATACAATTGTTCCCGGAACTACGATTCCATCTCATCATGGATCCGATGCCCAATCAATTATATCTGGGCTTGAAATTACAACGGTTGCGGTACTTGCTGCCCATACCACCAGTCATTTTCATAGCTGGCATATTGAACTTGCCCGTCCTTCTTCAAAAGAAGAAATCATTTCCATTTTCGAAAAAACTCCAAGAGTTATTTTTTTTAAAGAAAGTGATGGGCTCACCGCCTTAAATCATACCATAGAACTGATGAGTGATTTGGGAAGACCAAGAGGGGACATGTGGGAAGTAGGTTTATGGATTGATAGTTTAACCGTGAAAGACAATGAACTTTATATCAATTACCAGGTCTATAATCAAGCCATCGTTGTTCCTGAAACCATTGATGCCATCCGGGCTTTGACGGGTATTGAGAAAGATGCGACTGCTTCCATTAACAAAACAAATCATTCCATGGGAATAATGCAGGGCGATATTTTCATGTAAAAGTATTTTGGAAATCAACCACTATTTAAAAAGGCTTAGTTCAAAATCATGATTACTGTAAAAAAAGAAGGTATTATATTAAAAAATACTGAACTCGGGTTTGAAAGCGACAGTGTTTTAAATCCTGCTGTAATCCGTGAAGGCGATTTCGTTCACCTTTTTTATAGGGCAGTTGATAAAGATAAAAACTCTACTATTGGTTATTGCAAATTGAAGGGTCCAATGACCTTGATAGAACGACATGAAACTCCCATCATGATTCCTCATTTTGACTATGAATCGAATGGTATTGAGGATCCAAGGATCGTTAAAATTGATGATCTGTATTATATTACCTACACAGCGTATGATGGCGTAAATGCAATGGGAGCCCTGGCTACTTCGGTAGATTTAAAGCATTTTGAAAGACATGGATTAATAGTACCTCAATTTGCTTTTGCCGAATTTAAACGCCTCGCAGAATGTAGCTGTGTGATGAATGAAAAATATTCTCGCTATGCTCATGACCACTTTCTCATGAAACTGGGTAAAAAAATACTGGTTTGGGATAAGGATGTCGTTTTCTTTCCGAGAAGAATAAACGGTAAACTGTTTTTCCTGCACCGGATAAAACCTGACATTCAGATAGCCTCAGTAAATGATATCCATGAACTGACCATGGAATTTTGGGAAAATTATTTAATGCATTTTGATGAAAATATTGTGCTTACCCCAAAGTATGACCACGAGGTGAGCTATATAGGTGCTGGCTGTCCACCAATAGAAACAGAACATGGGTGGTTATTGATTTACCACGGTGTGCA
>JBBRCC010000104.1:0-14883 GCA_038205175.1 Cytophagales bacterium
AGGAAGCCACCACATTGGCTATTCCTGCTTGGTGCATGGCTATTACATCGGTATATCCTTCAGTGAGGTAGCAATTGTCGGCTTGGCGAATGGGGTTTTTTGCCTGAAACATACCGTAGAGCACCTTACTCTTGTTGTACACTTCCGTTTCAGGACTGTTGATGTATTTGGGCTGTTTTTTATCCTTTATCAGAATGCGGGCTCCAAAGCCTAATACTTTGCCAGATTGAGCATGAATCGGAAAAATGACTCTGTTACGAAAGCGGTCATATTTTTTGTCGTCTGAAACAACAATAAGCCCGGCTTTTTCTAACAATTCTTCTCGCCAACCTTGCTCCATGGCGCTTTTCATAAAGGCATCCCAAGCATCTGGCGCATAGCCTAACTCAAAATCTGCAATGCTTTTCTGAGATATTCCCCGTTCTTTAAAATAACTTTCACCGATGGCTTTTCCCTCGTCCGACTCAAGGAGTTGTTGCTTGTAAAATTCTTTAGCTTGGTTGAGCAGGATGAGTAAGCTTTCTTTTTCCTGAAGTTGTTCCTTAGCTTCGTCGGGTTTATACCCGGTTTCTTCAATCTCAATATTGTACTTTTTTGCCAACCAACGAATAGACTCAGGGTAGGTGAGACTTTCAATTTCCATCACAAAACTGATGGAATCGCCTCCCTTGCCACAACCAAAGCATTTGTAAATACCTTTGGCCGGCGAAACATAAAATGATGGAGTTTTCTCTTCGTGAAACGGGCAACAAGCAGTCAGGCTGGTGCCTCTGCGTTTCAATTGAACAAAGTCGCCCACCACTTCGGCCACATCGGCGGTAGCAATCACCTGATCTATCGTTCTTTGGCTAATGCCCATTCGGCTAAGGTTGTAGTTCTTTGATTTTCAACAAGCTATTTTCCAGACTCACAAGTTCCCAATTCAATTTACGACCATCTTCCAGTTCTATGGCTATTATATTCTTTTCAGCATCAAATGTGTACTTTCCTGGATATTCTACATGCCCGGCATCGTTTGGCGCTATCCGTAGTTCTGCAAAAGTACCCTCCAAAGTGAACTTTACACCTCCCCTACCCCTTGATGGTGGAAAATTGTAACTTTTTGGGCGATAACATTTGGAGTCTCCTTCTTTTTCGTCCTCATAAGAATGAAACCAAACCCCAACAAAGCCTATTTTTGTTTCCATAGCTTGCGATTTCGCTGTTTGGCTTTTTTTTGAGCAACCGCCCGATGCCATTGTAAGGCAAGAAAGGGTCAGCAGGCATCCCCAAAGTAGAATTCGGTTTATTCCCATATTATTAATGGTTATCATTTCGTTATCAAAGCAGGTTATGCCAACTTTGTAACTGTCAAAAGTAGTATAATTCTCCTTTTCACTCACTTGTAAATCCTCCACTTATGAAAAAGTTTCTGCTCATTTTTTCGGGTATTTTTGCTTTCCTCCTACTAGCACTGGCCCTTGTTCCTATTCTTTTTAAAGATAAAATATTTCAAGCTGCCGACAAGGCCATTGCCAAAGCCTTGGATGCCAATGTGTTTTACAACAGAGACAAAATTTCCCTTTCTGTTTTTTCTCATTTCCCAAACCTCACGCTTGGCCTCGGTGAATTTGGTGTTGAAGGTATCCATCAATTTGCCGGCGACACACTAATCTTTGTAGAGAAATTTGACATTGTAGTTGACATCATGAGTGTGATTTCGGGTGGGCAAATGAAAATCAACTCTATTGGATTAATCAGGCCCCAAATTCACGTGATTGTGAATGAATTGGGTAAAGCCAATTACGATATTGCCAAACCTGCTGACGACCAGCCAGTTGATGCTTCTGCTGAAGAGGCCTCTGAGTTTAGCCTGAGTGTGAAAAGCTGGGAGATTGTTGAAGGCCAAATTCGATACAATGACTTTCAGGGTAAAATCTTGGCCACCATTAAAAATCTGAATCACAGCGGTAGTGGCGATATGACCCAGGACATTATTGACATTGCTACCAAAACTTCGATTGAGTCACTTTCGCTCGACATGGGCAAGGTTAACTATCTAAAAAACAAAAAACTAGATGTAACGCTGAATGCAAATCTGGATCTGCCAAATGAAAAATATACCTTAAAGGAGAATGTGTTTAAACTCAACGAATTCGCATTACATGTCGATGGTTTTGTTCAAAAGGCTACTCACCAAATAATTACTGATCTCAAATTTTCTACCCCGGAGAACACGTTTAAATCCGTGCTTTCGTTGGTGCCCGGTGTGTATAGCGAATCGTTTAAAGATTTGAAAACGAAAGGCAATTTTGCCTTCGATGGAGCTGTTAAAGGAATTTATGATTCAACCCAACTGCCTGAATTACAATTCAATCTACAGGTCGAAAAAGCCTCCATGCAATATCCTTCGGTGCCAACGCCAGTGAGCAATATTGAGGTAGATTTGGCAGTGAACAAAGCAGCAGGAAGCCTTGAAAACTTAAAAGTTGAGTTGAAAAAGTTCAGTTTGAATATGGGCGCAAACCCTGTTTCAGCCAAACTGACCAGCTATGGGTTTTCCCAACCTGAAGTAGATGGCGTGTTGAACGCAAAAATAAATCTTGAAGAGGCGCTGAAAGCATTTCCGGTAGAAGGTTTGGCCTTGAAAGGATTGTTTGAAGCAGCTGCCACATTTAAAGGGAAGGTTGACATGGCCAACAACAAGTTTCCAACCATTACTGCCAATGTGGCGCTCTCTCAAGGCTACGCCAAATCTGCTTCGTTTCCTGAGGCGCTTGAGGAAATGGATTTCAACATGAACATCAACAACCCAGATGGGAAAGTTGAAAACACATTGATTGCCATCAATAAATTTGGATTCAGCATGTCGGGCGAACCTTTTCAAATGTCTGGGACGGTGAAAAATCCCATGTCTGCGGTGTATGACCTGAAAGCAAAAGGAATAGTTGATATTGGAAAAATGACAAAAATTTTCCCCATCGAAGGCATGCAGCTGGAAGGGAAATTAGACATGGACTTGATAGCCATAGGCAATATGGCATTGGTTGAAGCCGGAAAGTTTGATCAACTGAAAAACAGTGGAAAAGTAATTCTGACACAATTCAAATACGAAAGCAAGGATCAGCCCAAACCGATCACCATTTCAACAATGCAGGCGAGCTTCGACCCACAACGGATGAACATTGACAAATTGGAAGGAAAGCTTGGAAAAAGCGACATGAATATGACCGGGTTTGTGAGCAACTATATGGGCTACATTTTCCAAAATCAAACAGTGAAGGGCTCGATGGTGTATAGTGGAAATTTGCTGGATGTGAACGAATGGGTGGCTGAAAAACCTGCGCAAACCACAAACAGTGAAGCTGTGGCAGAAGTACCTCTCACAGTAGTTCAATTACCAGGCAATATCGATTTCTCTTTCGCAGCTAAGGTGGGCAAGATTTTGTACTCCACATATCAGCTCGATAACTTTGTAGGCAGAATACTTTTGAAAGATGGAGTACTTCGCATAGATCAATCAGATTTTAATATGCTAAAAGGCAGTATTGCCATGAAAGGTGCCTACGATCCCAGAGATGTAGCCAAACCTGCTTTTAATTTTGATTTCGACATGAAAAATGTATCTATTCCTGAAGCTGTAGCAGCATTTTCAGGCTTGGAAAAACTTGCCCCAATAGCCAAAAACATGACTGGCGATTTTTCTTCACGGTTCAACTTCCGTGGAACCCTTGGCCCAGATATGATGCCCATTCTAAACAGCATGACAGGTTTAGGAAACATTCAGATAAACAACGGTAAGGTGTCGGAAATAAGCCTGGTGAAAGGGTTGAATAGCATCGCCAAAACCAATTTTCCAAGTCAAGCTGCCATCAGTGATTTATTGATAAACGCAGAAATTAAAGAAGGCCGCCTGTTTTTTGAACCATTTGACATGAAATTGGGTGGCACACCGCTTAATTTTAGTGGAAGCCAAGGCATTGACGGAACTATAGACTATTTGGTCAAAACACCCATTCCCCAGCAGGCGGTTAGTGCTGTAGCTTCCACTTTGGGTAGTTTAACAGGGGCCAATATGGGAAGTATTCAAAATGTGAAAGCAGATGTAAAAGCAGGAGGATCTTATAGCAAACCAACCTACACCATTGCCCGCATTTATTCCGACAAAGGCGACCTCAACAATTTGGTAAACAACAAAATAGACAATGTAAAAGCCGAGGCAGAAGCCAGGTTGAGGGCAGAACAGGACAAGTTGAAAAAACAAGCAGAGCAAGCCGCCAACGATGCAAAAGCCAAAGCTGAGGCAGCGGTTTCAAAAGCTAAAAATGAGGCAGAAGCGAAAGCACGGGCTGAGGCAGACCGCCTCAAAGCCGAGATAGAAAAGAAAAAGAACGATGAAATCAAAAAACTGAAAGACAAGGTGAAATGGCCATAGAAAGCCTCAAATTTTCGGTCATTGCAGTTCTAATAAATACCCTCAGGATAAGCTCAGAGACAAAATCATAAACATGGAGATATTCTTCGGAGTAATCATTTTGTTCATTGTATTTGTTGCATGGGTAACGGATTCAACTTTTAAAGAAGAAGACCTGGCAAGAGCCAATTTAGATGAACCGTTGCCACATCCATGGTTTCCCATTGGCACCAGGGCAACTAGAGAACTTCCAGAGAAAGCTGAAGATTATCTGTCGATTTATGTGCCATTCTTTCAAAATCTTGATTTGTCGGATAAAGAAAGGTTTATAAATGATGTAGATTGGTTTTTGCAACGCATCCATATCATTGGCGTTGGGTTTATGCCTTCGGTGCTCGATAGAATATTGATTGCTGCATCGGGTGTTATTCCCATTTTTAAATTCCCGAATTGGAACCATTATGAGCTTCACAGTATCTACTTGTTCGAAGAATCGTTTAACCGGAAATTTGAAACGGGATTTGCAGATAGCAGAATTATAGGACTGGTAGGAAATGGGTATATGCAAGGCAGAATGGCACTTTCCAGGCATTCTTTGTACGAAAGTTTTGAATCCCCATTCGATGGACACAACACGGCCATCCACGAGTTTTTGCACCTGATAGACAAAGCCGATGGCCAAATTGACGGACTGCCTAAAACCCTGTTGCATCATTCGTATGCATTGCCATGGATCAGGTTGGCCAGAACAAAAATGGCCGAAATCAAAGCAGGTAACTCCGATATAGATGAATATGCAGCCCTGGGTTTGTCTGAGTTTTTTTCTGTAGTGGGCGAGTACTTTTTCGAAAAGCCAGAACAATTGGCAGAAAATCATCCAGCCTTATTTCAATTTTTTGATCGCATGTTTACGGGTAAACTGAAACAACCGGGTGAGAAGATCGATTGGTAATAAAAAACTTACCCACGTCCCGGTTTTTTGCTACTAAATATCTTACAACGTGAAACAATAACTCTAAATACCTGTCAAATTTTAGTCACTTAATGCGAAACACATTACCAAATGAATTTCAATAAATGCTGTTACTTAAGATGAAAAGCGCTAATAACTGATCAAAGCCATGGCCGGATTTCCAGTTAAATATTTGCCCATCAGCCATTTGATTTTTAGCGTTTTGATCAGGTCGGAATAGTTGGCATTTTATGGCAGTATGATCTTTGAATAAATCAGCGGGGCTCGAAAAAAAAGCTTAGTTTTGCAGTCCTTTTTTTAGAAGACCTTAACTGTTTCAGCTTCGCAGGAAAACCACATCATGAGTAAAGTAATTGCCGTAGCCAACCAAAAAGGCGGTGTTGGGAAAACAACGACAGCCATCAATTTGGCTGCAAGCTTAGCGGCTCTTGAGCATCGCACGCTTCTTGTAGACGCTGACCCACAGGCGAATAGCACTTCCGGCTTGGGTTACGATCCAAAGGAAATGCAAAACAGCATTTATGAATGTATGGTCGATTCGGCAGAAGCCAAATCCATCATTTTACCTACCGAACTTCCTCATCTGTTTTTGCTGCCATCTCATATTGATTTGGTGGGTGCAGAGGTTGAAATGATTAACCTTCCTTCAAGAGAGGAACGCATGCGAAAATCGCTTTCAACAGTTAAAGATGACTATGAATTTATCATCATCGATTGTTCTCCTTCTTTGGGTTTAATTACTGTAAATGCGCTCACAGCTGCCGATTCAGTTATCATCCCGGTGCAATGCGAATATTTTGCACTTGAAGGACTTGGCAAGCTGCTGAACACCATCAAAATTATTCAAAGCCGACTCAATACCAATCTGAACATTGAAGGTATTTTGCTCACCATGTACGACCAACGTTTGCGCTTGAGCAACCAAGTTGTTGAGGAAGTGAGAACGCATTTCAAATCCATGGTTTTCGAAAGCATTATTCCGAGAAATATCAGGCTAAGCGAGGCACCAAGTTTTGGACTTCCTTCCATTTTGCATGACGCAGAAAGTAAAGGCTCGATGAGTTACCTGCATTTGGCCAAAGAAATACTCATCAAAAACGGCAAATCCTTAAACCTTCAGGAACAACAGTAAAAGCACATTGATGACCATTAAAAAACGAAGTGGATTGGGCAAAGGATTGAGTGCCCTGTTGAGCGACAACGATGCCATAGAAAAAGAACAGCAGGGCAGCCTGTTGCCACAAGTGGCTACTTCATCTGTTTTCGAAATTCCAGTTTTGGAAATAGCAGCCAATCCATTTCAACCCAGAACACATTTCGATGTCGATGCATTGAATGAATTGTCGGAAAGCATAAGAATTCAAGGCATCATTCAGCCGGTTACCGTGCGCAGATTGGCCGACAGGCAATACCAATTAATTTCGGGAGAACGCAGGCTTCAGGCATCTAAACTGGCAGGTTTGCTCACCATTCCGGCGTATGTGCGCACAGCCAACGACCAGCAAATGCTGGAAATGGCGCTGATTGAGAATATTCAGCGAGAAAATCTTAATGCTATCGAAATTGCCTTGAGTTATCAACGACTGATTTCAGAATGCCAATTGAAGCAAGAAGAATTGGGCGATCGGGTTGGCAAAAAACGTACTACAGTAAATAATTACCTTCGTTTGCTCCGGCTTCCTGTTGATATTCAGGCAGCTATTAAAGATGAAAAAATCTCCATGGGGCACGCCAGGGCCATAGTAAATGTAGAAAAAGCAGACGTGCAACTTGCCATTTTCAACCGCATAGTCGAAGAACAGCTTTCTGTTAGGCAAGTAGAAGAACTAGTGCGCAAGTTGGCCAATCATGAGCCAGACGAAAACCGATCACCCAGCAAAGCAGAAAGCCCATTTGGAGCCGATTTAAAAGCTGTTCAACAAAAGCTTTCAGGCTTTTTTGGCACGAAAACTGCCATCAAAGTTCGCAAAGACAATCAGGGTGAAATCAGGGTGCCTTTTGCATCCATAGACGACCTGAATCGTTTGTTGGATATTCTGAATCTGTAATCGTTTGTATGAAACATGTTGTGCTCATTTTTCTTGCCTTCCTGGCATCGAATGTAACAAAAGCACAAACTGATACCCTTCAACCAACAGAAAAACCTGCTTTTGAAATCGCTCCATCAGATACCATCAAGCCAAAATCAAAAACAGGATTTAGCCCAGACCCCAAAAAGGCTTCCTTATATTCATTGGCCTTTCCAGGATTAGGCCAGGCCTACAACAGGAAATATTGGAAAATTCCAATTTTGGCCGCAGGTTTTGGCACCATCATATATTTCATCCGGTTCAACAACCAGAACTACAAAATATTCCGAGATGCCGCCAACCAAAGAGCACGAGGCGAGGAAGATCCCTTCATCAACATATATACTGACATTGCTCAGCTCAGAATCCAGCGTGAATTTTACAGAAGAAACAGAGATTTACTTGTTATTCTCGCAGCCGGACTTTATGCGCTCAATATCGTGGATGCAGCAGTTGATGCTCATTTATCGAGTTTTAATATAACAGACGATCTTTCAGCTGGCGTGGAAATATTGCCACCTGTGTTTTTCTCAAAAAATGCCTTGCCTGGTTTTGAGTTTAGGCTCGTGAAGCGGTTTTAAGTTCAAAATACTTCAATTTCGCCGAATGCAAAAATGGGTTTCATTCTGCATTCTTGGTATTCATACATGCTTAAGCATGGCCGGCCTGCATAGCTTTTCTATGCCGGAGTATATGCAAATTGTGCAAACCAATTTCCCCGTTGGCACTCCATTTTGGCCCATGTTGTTTCATTTTCACGGCAATCCTCCGCTACTATCTGTGGTGCATTTCCTGGCTACTTCCATTTTTCCTTTTCAACCAGCTTTGTTTTTCGACATCTCGCTTCCATTGCTTCATGTGTTGGCCTATTCATGGTTTTGCAGAGGGTTAAAATCTCATCAGATCGTAGTTTCAGATTGGATTCCCGCCATATTATTCCTCAATCCTCTCCTATTTCTTTATTTCAGATATCCTTTTTACTCCACCTTCATATTGGTATTGTGCACCGCCTTGGTTCTGGTTTTAGCAAAGGCAAGATCATCAAATAAAAGCATGGTTTTGTTGGTAATCTTGCTCGCTGTCGGTGCACTTTTTAGAACCACATGGCTGCCATGGTTTGGCTTGTTGATACCTTTTTTCATTTGGAATAATCATGGCTGGAAAACAGCAACAGTGGTATTCTTCATCATCTTGGTTCCGCTAGCCTGGCAAACAAAAAACTACTTATTGGTTGGAAAATTTACCTCAAGCACATGGATTGGCATCAACCTGGCACGAGCACACATGCCCTGGCAAGTTCACAACGACTGGATCGGATTTATACCTCCGTTTTCAAAGCCAGGCAGGTATTTTGAAATTCTAACTGACGATTCACTTATTCAAAACAATAAAAAAGAAACCAATCCTTATCTGAACGCCAACAACCTGAATCACAGCGTCATTCCACATATTAGCGACAGATACCTGAGGGCTATTCGAAGTGATTTTTCATGGACCTGGTCCTTGAATTCTTGGCTGAATGGGGTATTAATTCTGTTTAAAAGTCCAGCTATTGAGCCGCATGTGTTGCAACATCTTTCTCAAGAAGGCTACCCTGATTTTGGGCTCAATTATGATATTTGGCACCCGTTTGGAAAAGGCGATGAGCAGCCCTGGCGGCAGTTTTTTGTTTCTGAAAGTTGGGATCCAGGTTGGATTCGCTTGCATGCTGTCAAAAACCTAAGCATCTACACACTCGTTTATCCATTCCTCCTGATCTGGATGGGTTTTCGGTTTCGAAAATTAAGCAAAGAAGTGCGAATCATTTATGCACTCACCTTGTTTTTCACTTTGGTTTATAGCGCAGCCGACATTTTTGAATCAAACAGAATGCGCATGGAATATGAGCCTTTTTTCTACTTTTTGGTATGTCTGTTTATTAGTCAACAAAGGAAAAACGAACCTTAATGGGCATAAGCGGCAATCATTTTCTCTCCAAAATGCTCTACCGGGGCAAAATCGTCAGTAAGAATTATGGCACTTGAGTAGTCTAACTTACTCATATCCAATTCAGTATCTAAGTACTTTTGCAACAATGGATTGCTGCTATTTGCGGCATAAGAAGGTTCTGATTTGAAGCAAACCAGCATCACATTTTGAACCACATCTAAAGGACGATCAGGCGACACCTTAAAAATTTTGACAACAGGAAACGATTGCCTGGCGGTTTTAATAATAGACGTCAACAATTCATTGTGAGCTCCTTCCACGGAAGCCAATACGTTTGCTTGTACAAAGCCGTCATCTTCCAGGCTTTCGGCTACTTTTTGCCATGCCTCTACCGAAACAAGGTGAAACGGAATGGAATAAAGCGACTTGTAGGCATCGATAAAAATGGCTTCGTACTTTGTTTTGTTGCTGTTGAGAAAAATTCGTCCGTCTGCATGAATGGCTTTTACGGTCGAGCTGGGTTTAAATTGAAAGTATTCCATGGCTAATTGTGTGAGACCCTGGTCAATTTCAACCACGTCCATAGCTACTTGAGGGTAATAGCGCTGGTAAAACTTAGGCACGGAATATCCTGCTCCACCAATGAGCAGCGTTTTGCTCAACTGAGGGTTGAAATGCACGGCCAACTCGTAATAGCGGGTGTAGCGAAATGTAAGCGAGTCTGTATTCATATACATGGCGCTGCTGTACTCATTGCCCAAACGCATAAGCCTGATTGGTCTTATTTCATTGTAAAATGAATCAAGATCCAAAATGGTAACGGCGTTATATTCCGTGTCGAGCTGGGTTCCAGCCGATTTAGGTTGTGTATAGCTCACAATGAAAGGAGCAACGATGATAAGTCCAAGAAACAGCATTGCATCCCGGCTCACAAAATACAACATCGACAACGATAGCATAATGCCCGCCAACAAATACAAGGTATTCAGGCTTCCAATGACGCCCAGCAAATAAAATCCTACCAAAAAAGTGCCGAAAATGCTTCCTACAGACGACAAAGCGTACAAGCCACCAATCGTTGAGCCGGCAGTACTTACGTCTGTCATTCTAAGTCTGGCCGACATAGGCGAAACCATGCCCAACAAAAATCCAGGAACCCCGAACAGCAAACTGGCTGCCACTACGGCTGCTAATCGCAAATTGCTAACATATTGCTGCACTACACCCAAAATGGTTTGATTTATTAAGGCCACAACTCCAATGGCAACACCTGCTGCCACCAAAATTTTGCCCAACCTCTCAGGAGACGGGTGAGCATCAGCGTATTTTCCACCATAATAATAACCGGCACTAAGGCTGGCGAGAATAATACCAATAAGGCTTGTCCAAATAAAAGTGGATGTGCCTAAAAACGGGGCCATGATTCGTGAACCGGTGAGTTCCAACATCATGACTACCGCTCCGCTTACAAAAACGGTAATTTCTAAAACGTACTTTTTCAACAGCAAAAATTTTGGCTCAAATAAACTGAATTTACCAATGAACATGGCAGATCATCGCTTTTACTTCAAGGCATTGTTGAATCCCTGAATAGATTTTCAAACTTACCTACTTTATTTGCCGGCAAATAAAAACGTCATGTATACTGGAATTCTACACATCCACGCCATAGTTGTACTCTTTTTCGTGCTGATCTACCTTGTGAAAACTGTGTTGCTGTTGTTCGACAAAGACGAATTAATGGCTGCTTTTGTGAAGCGCACCAAAGTGCTTGAAATAGTGGTGAGTACTTTGTTTTTGCTCACCGGGATCTACTTGTTCATTTATACTGGCAACAAAGTGACCTTGCTTTACGTCAAACTGGCTTTGGTGCTTATTGTGATTCCTTTGGCTGTGGTTGGTTTCAAACGAAAGAATAAGTTGCTGGCCTCTTTGGCCTTTGTTGTTATATTGTTGATTTATGGATCTGGTGAAATGATCAAGCGTTCAGCTACCAAAGCAGTTCTTCCAAATATTGCCGGGGCTTCTGCAGAGTCTGCACCAAGTCTGGAAGGAGGAAAAGCATTGTATTTAACGTATTGCACAGTTTGCCACGGTGAAAACGGAGATGCCATGCTTAATGGATCAAAAAATCTTCAGCTTACCGAGTTGAGCGATGCAGACATTGTAGCCATGATTTTAAAAGGAAAAGGTGCTATGCCGGCCTTCAAAAAACTGAATGAAAATCAAGCAGCCAGCATAACTCTCTACGTGAGAGAACTCAAGAATTAGTCCTGCTTAGTTCAAATCAGGCTGAGGAGTAGTTCGCAAATATGGTTTTATGCGCTTGTAGCCTTTTGGAAAACGAGCTGCAATTTCCTCATCTGGCACAGCATGCGTAATCACTACATCTTCTCCATTTTTCCAATTGGCAGGTGTAGCCACACCGTAATTGGCGGTAAGTTGCAAGCTGTCAATCACCCTTAGTAATTCGTCGAAATTTCGACCTGTTGAAGCAGGATAAGTGATAGTCAGCTTGATTTTTTTATCTGGTCCGATGATAAAAACCGAACGAACAGTAGCAGTTAGCGATGCATTCGGATGAAGCATGTCGTACAATGCGGCTACCTTTTTTTCAGGATCTGCGATAATGGGAAAGTTGACCGTAACCGATTGAGTTTCGTTGATGTCTTCAATCCAGCTGAAATGCGATTCTAAAGGATCGACTGAAAGTGCTACCACTTTTACATTTCGCTTATCAAATGCTGATTTTAATCTTGCCGTAGCCCCAAGTTCCGTGGTGCAAACCGGTGTAAAGTCGGCAGGGTGCGAAAACAGAATACCCCAGCCACTACCAAGCCATTCATGAAAGTTGATTTCTCCTTCGGTTGAAGATGCTTTAAAGTCAGGTGCTTCGTCTCCTAGTCTGATTGCCATATTTTTTATTTGATTCATGTTGTGCGTGCAAACTTAAAAGCTTGAAAATCAAGCATCAAATAAATCAATAAAAATTATATAAATTATTTTTATTATGTTCTTAATTCCGATAGAGTTTTACAATAAATTTCATCATATTACTCACTTATTTTAAAGGATGGAGCTCTTTTTATTCTATTTTATTAGCATTAAGCTATTTTAATAAATATCAGATTCTTATTGGTGTGCTTTGATATAAAATCCGTTTTCTACCTTTACGAGGTCATTCAGATCAACCCATTGACCAATTCTCCCATACCAAGACCTTCTGCCAGCAAGCTTGCCTCCGAAATATTGCTGGGCAAAAAAGAAGCTTTAGCCAGAGCCATTACTTTGGTTGAAAGCCAGCTCGAGTCTGACAAACAATTGGCTTCGCAACTTTTTGCCCTGCTTGAAAATTCCGAGAGGAAACTCTCCAACAGAATTGGCATTACTGGCGTACCAGGTGTTGGAAAAAGTACCATCATTGAAGCTATTGGACTAAAGTTGGTGGCTAAGGGATTTAAAGTTGCCGTTTTGAGCATTGACCCCAGCAGTGCAAAAACCAAAGGCAGTTTGTTGGGCGACAAATCCAGAATGGACTTGTTGAGCAGAGAGAAAAATGCCTTTATCCGCCCTTCGCCCACCGGAGGATATATGGGTGGAATTGCCCGAAAAACGAGGGCATGCATCACGTTATGCGAGGCAGCAGGTTTCGATTGGATCATAGTTGAAACAGTAGGTGCCGGACAAAATGAATTTGCGGTGAGCATGATGGTCGATCTTTTTGTGTTGCTGTTGCTGCCAGCAGGAGGAGATGAACTGCAAGGGATAAAACGTGGTGTCATGGAAATGGCCGACGCTGTGTTGGTAAACAAGGCCGATGGTGACTTACAAACCAAAGCAGAACTCACTTTGAGGGACTATTCATCTGCCATACAACTCATGCCTAAGCAAGAAAATGGACTTCCCATACATTCAAGTTGTATTTCTGCCCTGACCGGTCAGGGATTAGATGAATTTATTGCCTGGTTAGAATCCAGCTTGCATGTCCTGGATTTATCAGGCTGGTTGACGACAAACAGAATGAAGCAAAACGAGGATTGGTTTATGGCCATGCTAAAAACAGAAATTTTTGATGTTGTGAAGCAAATCCCTGAAAATCAAGTTAAACTGGCATCGTTGCAGGAAAGTATTAAGCGGGGAGGATTGTCGCCAGAACTTGCTTTAGAGTCATTTTTAAAACAATGGAAAGCATAAACACTTAAGCTTGGTCGATAATGGTTTTGCAGGGTGGATTGTGTTGTGCAGGCGAAATAGGTACTTGAACCTGGGCAAAGGCACTCTCAACACTGTTTCTAGTAAAAAACGAGCCATGTTGTTCTATTCATTTTTTAAAAAGGCAAACATTGAAACAAATGCCCGGCACAATTACTTTTACAAAGAACAAACGATTTGGTTTCAAATGAAAGGAAGGCGTATGTCGTTGAACCGACAAACTTTTTAATCAGCAAACCTCAAATCGCAGAAAAGACATTCCAGATGAATTCAACCATTTTTGCTTCAATTTTTCTTTTCATTGGACTTTCAACAGTTTCCTGCGGCCAAAACAAACAAATGAAACAACCTTCTCAAACAATTAAAACAAAGCAAACAACTATGAGTCAAAACCTTGAAATTGCCACTTTTGGTGGAGGATGCTTTTGGTGTACAGAAGCCATTTATTTGGATCTGAAAGGAGTAGAAAAAGTTGTTTCAGGCTATTCTGGAGGGCAGGTCGAAAATCCAACATACAAAGCTGTTTGCACCGGCACCACCGGACACGCCGAAGTAATACAAGTGAGTTATAACCCTGCTTTGGTGAGTTTTGAAGAAGTTCTTGAAGTATTTTTCAAAACACATGACCCGACCACACTCAACCGCCAAGGCAATGATGTTGGTACGCAGTATAGGTCAGTGATTTTTTATCACAATGAAGATCAAAAGGAAAAAGCCACCAAAATAAAAGCTGAGCTCGATAAGTCAGGAGCCTGGGAGCGGCCTATTGTTACAGAAATTGCAGCTTTAGATAAATTTTATGCCGCTGAAGATTACCACCAAAACTATTTTAATGAAAATGGCAATGAGCCATATTGCCAATTTGTGGTGAGGCCAAAAGTCGAAAAATTCAGAAAGGTATTTAAGGACAAAGTTAAGTCGGACTAAAGTGCTTATTTAAGCGATAGAAAGAAGCATATCTTTTTAAATTATAATAATCAACACTCAGTAAATCAGATCGTTGTGTCAATCTATGACTATAATTTGTTTAAGGTAATTTACAATGTGTCAGGTGTAGCCGACGTACTCAATGACGGACAATAATTGGTGCTTGTTGCCACATTTTGCTACAAAACTATTTGATAATGACTTGTGGATCTGGAATAGCCAATTTTATGCCCAATAAGCTAACTACACCTTGAGATTAGGTTAAAAAAATATTTACCTGCTTTGTATATTGCCGAATGGCACTATAATTGTAAACGGAAGTTAAAACCAACTTTTGTAACTATGAAAAGTCTAATTACCCCTCTTTTATGGCTCAGTTC
>JBBRCC010000105.1:0-14813 GCA_038205175.1 Cytophagales bacterium
GCTGGCATCTTTGTCAAGTCCTGTTTCCGTTGTTCCTTTATGGATTGAGAGTCTGCTTTTTGCAGGTTTGCTTGCTATGCACCTTGTTCAATGTTGTGGACTTACTCTTGCATACTTCAACAAACAAAACAAAAACATGGCGTTTTTCGAGCACTCGTATCGTGAGATTCGTCAACACAAAAATAACCTGACCTTGGAGAATCTTCGCCAACAGAAAATTCTTAGTCTTCAAGAGCAAAGAACAGCCGAAAATCACCAGCGCTTCGAAGCCACACTCCGACATATTGACCACCAAAAGTCTATTATTGAAGAAAAGAACAAGGACATTATGGACGGAATTAGGTATGCCCATCGCATTCAGAATTCTTTGCTCTCTCACCGAGAGAAAATGAAGGAGCAGCTTCCTTCTTCTTTTGTCATTTTTCAGCCCAAAGACATAGTAAGTGGAGATTTTTATTTTTGTGCCAATCTAAGAAATACCAAAGGAGAGACCGGCAACAAAGTATTGCTCGCTGCCATTGATTGTGCTGGTCATGGTGTATCTGGAGCTTTGCTAGCTGTAATTGGCAATTTGATGCTCAACAATATTGTGTCTGAAGGCAGAACCCATTCTCCGGCAGACATTCTTTATGAACTAGACACGAGGTTGAATCAAATCATTGGCAATCAACAATCTGAATATCCGCTGAACCACGGTATGGATATTTCGTTATGTGTGCTCGACAAGCACGAAAAACAACTTGTGTATGCTGGTGCAAGACGGCCCTTGATGATATTTCAAAAAGGAATTTTGCATGAAATTAAAGGCAGCAAATCTTCTGTTGGGGTAAATCTGACTGAAGCACCTAAAAAGTTTTTCGACACTGATATCTCATACCAAACTGGCGACACCTTCTACCTGTTCACAGATGGCTATGTAGATCAATTTGCAGAAAAAGGAGGCAAAAAATTTATGGTAAGTCAGTTTAGAGAATTGTTGACCGAAATACAGACCATGCAGCCTGAACAGCAGGAGAAAAGACTCAAAAGCGCCATCAATACCTGGAAGGGAATTGACAAGCAAACAGACGATATTTTGGTGATGGGAGTTCGGGTCTAGTTGATTTCAAACAGACTAAAGTCGTCGGGTTGTCAGGAAATTCTGCCATATTTGAGCCTGAGTAAGGAAATCTGATCTAATTCGGGTTCAACCAGTTCAAAACAACCCGGTCTATAAAATAGGCATGACAGTACCCAAAGGTAAGCTAGTAGCCATAGGTGGGAATGTAGATAAAGGCAGCGATGATAATCCCGGCCATGTTGGGCGAGTCAATTTTTTTGAAGCCGGAATTTTACAACGGATTTTATCTGAGATTAAAGGAAGGCATTCCTTAATAGAAGTAGTAACCACCGCCTCTATGATTCCCGAAGAGGTAGGCGATAGTTACGTAGAGGCATTCAACAGGTTGGGTTGCTCCAACGTGCGACTCATGCACATCAAAGAAAAAAAGGAGGCCTTAGAACCAGAATATCTCGGTAGGTTGGCGGAAGCTGATGGAATCATGTTCACTGGAGGCAACCAAACCCGTTTGAGTGAGATTTGGAGTAGCACTCCATTGATTAAACTGTTGCATCAGCGCTATCTACAGGAGAATTTTCTCATTGCAGGTACTAGTGCTGGTGCCATGGCGAAAAGCAACACCATGATTTGCGGAGGAGAAAGTTCTGAGTCGTTGTACAAAGGTGCTGTGAAAATGGGCTCTGGATTTGGCTTTGTTCAAAACATCATTATAGATACACACTTTGAAGTGAGAGGTAGATTTGGTCGTTTGGCTCAGGCAGTTGCCAGCAATCCCGGTAGTTTAGGCATCGGTTTAGGCGAAGATACTGGTGTGCTTATCACCTCTGGACACTACGTAGAAACCATCGGATCTGGATTGGTGCTTATTTTCGACGGACAGCACATCAAACACAACAACATTGCCGATTTACCAGACGGTTTTCCCATCTCCATTGAAAACCTGATGGTTCATGTGTTGGCCAAAGGCAATTGCTTCGATGTGAGCACACGCACATTTATTCCCCAAACTGAATTTATGATTTAACCTGCGCCTTTGCAGGTTTCCAAATCATTTTATGATGTGGAATTTCGCATTCATAAAACATGTCGCCTACAGCTTCAAAGCCATGTTTAGCATAAAAAGGCTCTGCTTGCACTTGGGCATGCAAGTATATTTCGGCTTTTATTTGTTGTGATGCCAGCTCATGCAAAATCCTGGACAACAAGCCAGAACCTGTACCTGAGTTTCTACCTTCTTTCAACACCGCAAACCTTTCTAATTTATAACCCTTGCTTGTTTTTCTGAATCGGGCAGTTCCAGTTGGCTTTGCATCTGAAAAGGCTAAAAAATGCCTGCTTGTTACTTCAAATTCATCATATTCTTCTTCTTCAGGCACTTGTTGCTCTACTACAAACACTGTTTTTCGAATTGCAAAACAATGCTGTATATCGGCATCGGAGTTAACTTCTATTACTTCAAGCATACCCATTCTATTTTGCTCTGTTCAGTTGTCTGCGAATCAATAAGGTATTCAATAAGCCAACAAATACCACAAACGATACACCCAAAAGTGCAACTGGCCATTGAAGATCATGGTCAAAATCAAAGCCTTGTTTTGCAATCCATTGATGAAAATACTTTAAGCTCTGCCAAGCTATGGTCAGCATCACGATGCCAACTACGGACAAAAATGCCCAAAAATAGACCAGCAGGTGTTTTGCAATTTCACTGTGTTTGTAGCCAATCTGCACCAACAAACTTATCTCTTGCTGCGCTTCTGCTATGATAACTTTAAAGTTGAGCACAAATACCACTACGGAGAGCAGCAAGAACAAAACACCCATAAAACCAACCACATACAAAGCCAAATTCAACAACAAACCAGTCTGCCCTGAAAGCACTTTTTCTTCATTGGTTTGGTAGTTTCTTTTGGTTAGCAAAGCTTTCAATGCAGGATCGCCAGGGTTTCCTACTTTCAAAATCAACCGGGAAGGTGCTTCTGGTTTTTTTCGGCCAATGCTATCGTTTGCATATCGCATAAATTCTTGTGGCACCAGTACAGATGAAATTCTATTGCTGAATCCTGCAATCTTGGCTGTGAAGTTTCGGGTGCCGCCGGGGCCAGATATTTTCAAATCGAGAGGTACAATTTTTATGGCATCTTTCGAGACTTGAGGCAAGCCTTGACTCAGCGCAAAACCAAAATTATAGAGATTTAAAAAATCCTGAGATAAAATAACAGGCACTTCATCCATCTGAGGGCTCCAAAACCAACGATCGGGTTTTTGGTCTAAAAAAGCAATGGGTACTGACTCGAAAAAAAATAGCGTTGAAAACTCAATAAATTTTGTGGTGCGCACTACGGCCTGAAATTGATTGGCCTCAAATTCACCAATGGCCTCCACCGTTTTCAACGATCGCAGCGAGTCGATGTCATCAGGTTTGAATTCGCTTGAAGCAAGGCCAAGAGTATGCGAGAGCGAAATATTTTTATTGATGACCAAAAACTGCTTTTCCTTCTTTTTTTGATCCATGATTCCACTAAAATCAAGATAAACCTGGAAAGAGAACAACAAAAGGCAAGCCCCAAGTAAAAAACCAATACCTGCCAGCAAAAATTGCCATTTGCTTCGGCGGTACCATAAAATTTTGGTGAGTAGTTTTTTCAACTTAAGCTTCTTACAGGCTGCAAACTGAGGAATAATTTGTGCAATTCAAATTGGGGCCAACCAGCAATGTTTGATGACCCTTCAAAAATTCAAAATCAAGATATCGAGAAGCAATCTAGCTGCAAAAGTTCTTCATTCTGCAAAGGGAAGGAGCGACATGCTAAGCTCAGATTTCATTCGGTGCATTTTAACTGGTTTTATATTGATGTTTTTCGGTTTAAAACACCTACTCAGCCAAATCGAACTGCAACCTGATCAGGTTGGCATAGAGTCCTGCCTGGTTTTGCAACAACTGCTGGTGAGTTCCTTGTTCTATGATTTTCCCGCCTTCGAGCACATAAATGGTGTCGACCTGTCGCACTGTTGCCAGGCGATGGGCAATTATAATGGTGGTGCGGTTTTGCATCAGCAGATTTAAAGCTTCTTGAACAAGGGTCTCCGAAGCTGCATCGAGCGAGCTTGTTGCTTCATCGAGCACAAGTATAGCGGGGTCTTTCAAAATGGCCCTGGCAATGGCTACCCGTTGGCGTTGTCCACCAGAAAGCTTGATGCCTCGCTCACCTACCACAGTTTCCAGGCCCTCTGGAAATGAGTCGATAAATTCTAGTGCATTGGCTTTTTTGGCTGCCATGCGAATTTCTTCATCCGTTGCTTCTGGCTTTCCATAAGCAATATTTTCTTTGATGGTTCCACCAAATAAAATGACTTCTTGAGGCACTACGGCTATGTTGTTTCTCCAGGCCTGCATATCAACCTGGTCAGAAACTTGACCATCGATGGAAACTTGTCCTGAATCGGGTTTGTAATACCTCATCAGCAACTGCACCATGGTAGATTTTCCGGCTCCACTGTGGCCCACCAAAGCAATTTTTTGACCTGGTTCTATGTGGAGGTTTATGCCTTTTAGTATTTTAAGTTCTTTTCGGGTAGGGTAGCTAAAGTGCAAATCGGTGAACGAAATGGCACCAGCCACTTTCCAGCGTTTTTCAAGTGCAGCAGTTTGCTCGGTTTCGGGGTCGTCTAGAATTTCCATCACCCTTTCGGAAGCGCCTACAGTTTTTTGAAGCTGACCATATAAATCTCCCATGCCGCCTGCGGCTCCACCTATAAATGTGGTATAAATGATGAATGAAACCAGGTCGCCAATAGTCATGGCACCGGAACCCACCAAGCCCAAACCATACCAAAGCACCAACACAATGCCACCGAAAATGGCAAAAATGACAAACGAAATAAACACCCCCCTGAACTTGGCAGCTTTCAGGGCTTGTATCACTACTTTTTGAAGTGCATTGCTATACCTGTTTACCTCAAAGGCTTCGTTGGTAAATGCTTTCACTACATGAATGGCCTGCAAAGTTTCTTCAGCTACTACATTGGCCTTTGCCAGCTCGTCGGATGCTGCTTTTGAAAGTTTTCGAATAAATTTTCCGAACAAAATGGCTGCCAAAATCATGAAAGGAAAAGATGAAATCATCACTAAAGTGAGTTTAGGCGAAATCATAATGATAACGGCAACCCCAATTAGGAGGGTGGTAATTTGCCGGATAAACTCTGCCAGAGTGAACGAAAGCACGTCCTGCAATTGAGAAATATCGGAAGTGAGTCGGCTGGTAAGTTCTCCAACCCTGCGTTGCTCAAAGAAAGAAATGGGCAAAAACACCATCTTTTCATACAGTTGAGTTCTGATGTCCCGCATGGCATTTTCGCTCACTTTGGCAAAAAGCTGGATGCGTGAAAAGGAAAAAACTCCCTGAACCAGCAAAACACCAATGAGGGCGAGGGCCATTTGGTTTCGGTTGAAACCGGCCAGGTTGCCTACCGCAGAATCTACCAGTTTGCCAGTAATGAAAGGAAACACCATGGAGGTGATTCCGGAAATAATAAGAAAAAAGAAACCAGCTGCAAATGTGTATTTGTAGGGTGCTATATACCTGAAAACCTGCAAGGCATTGCGTAAACCTTGTTTGGTTACTTTCTTTTTGTCTTTATCGTCTACGTCGAAATTGCCTCTGGCCATTGGCTTAAGGATGGTTTTAGCTTGGAAACTATTTTCAGAACAAAATGGATTGAAATAGGCATAAAAAAAGGCTAACAAGTAGCCTAATTTCAGGTCTATCCATTCATGGAGGCTAGGAATTCAATATTGTCTTTCGTATTTCTGATTCTGCTTTTCAAGAATTCCATGGCTTCTATTGAGTTCATGTCGTTCATGTGTTTGCGCAAAATCCAAACCCGTTGCAATTCTTCTTTTTCCATCAAAAGATCTTCTCTTCGGGTACCAGAAGCCGGAACATCGATGGCAGGATACACACGTTTGTTCGACAATTTTCGGTCGAGCTGGAGTTCCATGTTGCCAGTTCCTTTAAATTCTTCAAAGATAACTTCATCCATTTTAGAGCCAGTTTCTATCAAGGCTGTAGCAATAATGGTTAACGAGCCACCATTTTCTACATTTCTTGCAGCACCGAAAAAGCGTTTTGGTTTGTGCAAAGCGTTGGAGTCTACACCACCTGAAAGTATTTTGCCAGATGGAGGAGCAACTGTATTGTATGCTCTTGCCAAACGGGTGATGGAGTCGAGTAAAATCACAACGTCGTGGCCACATTCTACCATACGCTTGGCTTTTTCAAGCACAATGGTGGCAATTTTTACATGTCGTTCTGCCTGTTCGTCGAAAGTAGATGAAATAACTTCTGCCCGCACACTGCGTTGCACATCGGTAACCTCTTCCGGTCTTTCGTCGATTAGCAAAATAATGAGGTAAACTTCCGGATGGTTGGTGGCAATGGCGTTTGCTATTTCTTTCAGCAATACTGTTTTACCAGTTTTGGGTTGAGCCACAATCATGCCCCGTTGGCCTTTTCCAATGGGCGCAAACAAATCCATTATCCGGGTTGAAAGTTGATCAGAAGTGGTGCTTAACCTTAATTTCTCTTCCGGGAAAAGCGGTGTCAAATATTCAAAAGGAATCCTGTCACGGATTTCTTCGGTTGTTTTTCCGTTGATGGTTTCGACCTTTAAAAGGGCAAAATATTTTTCACCTTCTTTTGGTGGGCGGATTTGCCCAATAACAGAATCGCCGGTTTTGAGGCCGAATAATTTAATTTGAGAAGGCGAAACATAGATATCGTCGGGGCTGGCCAGGTAGTTGTAATCGGCAGAGCGTAAAAAGCCATAGCCTTCAGGAATAATTTCTAAAACGCCAGTGCTGGATACCACACCGTCGAACTCACGCACAAAATACATGTCGGGTTTGCGGTATCTTGGCTGCAAAGGTTCCCGTTCTTTTGGCTCTCGGGGATCTCTTATTTCTCTTTCTCTTGGTTCCCGCTCACGAAACTCTTTTCGGTCTACGGCAACCAATGGGGCTTCTTTTTCTTTGGGTAAGCCTTCTTCTGCTTTCGGCTCTTCTTCAGCTACTTCTTGCTCAGATTCGGTTTTTTTTGAAGTCTTCTCTGGCGTGTCTATCGAAAAAGACTCCATAATCTGGTCGATATCCATTTTGAAGTCTTCCAGAATTTCATCTTCCGATTTGTCGCTTTTCGTTTCAGGTTCAGGCGCATTTAGCGAGTCGAAAGTTGGGTCATTATGCAAAGGGGTAGCGTTTTCACGCTTTATCCTTTGCCTTTTCTTTGGCGAATCGTCAGATGATTCTGAATCTGTTTGCGTTTCTGGGGAAGAAGTAGAAGCTTCGATCTGTGGATTTGCTTGTTCTTCCAGAATTTTAGCTATCAGTTCGTCTTTGGTCAGTTTTCGAGCCATGTTTAGGCCCATTTGTTCAGAAATTTTCTTCAATTCAGAGAGCAATGAACCTTTAAGCTCTTCAGCACTATGCATAAGATATGGGGCGGGAAATAAGTTGAAATGTCATGATGTTTTTTGGGTGGAATCCTTCTGTTGACAGAAAAAAGTGGTGAAGACAAAAAGGATTCCGGCAAATGGGCTATTAACGGTGGGACCTTTGAACCAGGTAAGCATAGCAGCCAATTCGACTGCAATAGTACAACCTGAAAAGCACTTCAACAACCCTTGCTATCTTTTTTTGAATAAAATATCCATGCTTAATGGGTATTTGTGCAAAATTTGCCACCCAAAATCATGGCTTCCACTGACAATTACAGATGTTAACACTTTCCATATTTCACGATTCACCCCAACATGTAGTAGCTGGCCTGCGGAAAAAAGGTTTTCCCAATGCCCAAGAAACTGTTGATCAGGTGCTGCTCATCGATCAAAAAAGAAAGGAATTGCAGCAGTCCTTAAACAAGCTACAGGAAGAGCTGAACAAACTTTCTGGAGAAATTGGCTTGCTGATGAAGTCGGGACAAAAGGAGGCTGCAGAGGTAAACCGAGCTCAGGTGCAAGCGTTGAAGGAAGATGTAAAAGCTGGTGAAGTGCAACTCAAAGAACTTGAAAACACCTTAGAAGCGCTGTTGCTCAGCATTCCGAACCTTCCGAGCGAATTTGTGCCAGTTGGCTTAACACCAGACGACAATGAAATTATACTTTCTTTTGGTGCCATTCCATCACTACCCGAAGGTGCTCTGCCACATTGGGACCTCATTTCTAAGTACGACATCGTCGATTTTGAAGCTGGAAACAAGGTGACTGGAGCAGGGTTTCCGTTTTACAAAGGAAAAGGAGCGAGGCTTCAGCGGTCTATGATTAACTTCTTTTTAGATGAAGCCGTGAAGGCAGGTTACACAGAAATGCAGCCGCCCATTCTCATCAATGAAGCTTCGGGATATGGCACCGGACAACTGCCCGACAAGGATGGTCAAATGTACCTCGCCACTGAAGACAACCTGTTTTTGATTCCAACAGCTGAGGTGCCTATCACAAATTATTATCGGGACTCCATTTTAAAAGACAGCGAATTGCCGGTAAGAAATGTGGGTTACACCCCTTGTTTTCGCAGGGAAGCCGGAAGCTGGGGCAGCCATGTGCGTGGCCTCAACCGTTTGCATCAGTTTGACAAAGTGGAAATTGTGCAGATTATTCAGCCTGAAAAATCTTATGAAGCACTGGAAGACATGAGTTTGCATGTGCAAGGCTTATTGAAAAAGCTGGAATTGCCCTACCGGGTACTTCGACTTTGCGGAGGCGATATGAGTTTCACCTCGGCACTCACCTACGATATGGAAGTATATTCAGCAGCACAGCAACGATGGCTCGAAGTTTCGTCTGTAAGCAATTTTGAAAGCTTTCAGGCCAACCGGCTCAAACTGCGCTACAAAGCAGAAGGCGACAAAAAGACCACCCTCTTGCACACATTAAATGGAAGTGCCTTGGCATTGCCACGTATTTTGGCTGCCATTCTCGAAAATAACCAAACTCCGGAGGGAATACAAATACCCAAAGTGCTTGTGCCATACTGTGGGTTCGAATGGATTAGCTGAGAATCCTCCTCATTCCTGTCTGGCTTCTTGCTATTGAGTAGTTTTCAAAAAGAATTGATCTCATACGCAACTACTAGATATTAAAATGCTGAGTTGATTTCCAACAAGGTCAAAGATGTTTGTAAATGAAAGTGATGCTAAAAACTGAATAAACAGACCGAAAACCAGCCGAAACAGAAGTACTGGTTAAAGAACTGGAATTCAATCCCAAACAAAGCATAGTATTGGGCTTCTACAAATTCCGCTTTGGTTCTAAAAGCAAGGGAAGCGGCAAATGAGGCGGCTTCCGGATGATTATAAAAAACCTGTATAAATCTGAGGAAAACGAAACACTCTATTTGGTAACTATCTACGACAAATCTGAAGAAGCCATTATAGCCAAACAAGAGTTGGAAGAGTTGGTGAAACGCCATTTGAATGAAGAGTCTTCTGGCAAGGTGGTCTAGCAATTTGTTCCAGATAGAGATCGAACTTTTCTGCCTCAAATTCCCAAGTGCAGATTTTGCATTGTTGCGCTAGCTGTGTTACAAACGAGAGCGACGCAGACTTGGATGATGAATCAAATACCTTTTGGGAAGCTTCAAATTGAAAATGCTCCAGAGGCGTAAACGGCTTATATAGGAGTTTGACATTGCAATTGTGTAACAGCAGGTACTTGTATAAACCATGTATGGATTCTTTACATGTGGCTATATGCTTGCACGAACATTTGGCTAAAAGTTTGCAAACTACCCGATGCACGAACGTATATACCACTAAAAATTGACAAAGTGGAGTCTGTACGCACGCACATACCCCCAAAAGCGTACAATCTGCCTGTTTTACGCGCGAACATCGGGTGATTTCTTTCGCTTTTTTTCCAGGTTGAAAACTGAATATATGCCCTAGATGTTAGACATGGCCTTTTTGCCATACAAGGAAGGATTCCTTTGTGTGATGCCTTCTTTTTTGGATTAGAAATGCAACAAAAACCATGTAAGTATTTCTGCATAATTAAATTAAAATAAAGTCTATGTATTGAATCTAAAATGAAAATTCTTCCTTTAATTTGTTTCGAAAATACATCATCCCTCATTAAATATGTCAGTACGAATTATTCCACGCAGCTACACCAAAATATATTAATACATGGTGAAGCTCGACCAAAAAACAGCGGGGATATCCCCCGCTAATCTTCCTTTTTCTGCAGTAGCATGGGGCACATCCCAAACCCAGCGAACGGCCTTTTTCACAGAATATCAGGAATTCAAAAACAGCGATGCCGCTCAGCAAAAAGCCACCGAGGCAGCAGTGGCCGCCTGGAGCACCTTGTATTTGCACATTTCGCACTACATTCAGGTGCTCAACATGGCCATTTCCCGCAAAGTGTTTTCAGCTTCCGATCGTGCTTTTTATGGCCTGGAGGTTAGCAATGCCACCTTGCCAACCCTGAGTACCGAAGCCCAACTAACAGCTTGGGCAAGCTATATTGATACTGGCGAAACGGCCAGAGTAGCCGCAGGAGGTGCCGCAATGGCCTATCTATCTGCCGCCGAAGTAGCCGCAGCCCTGGGCATTTTCAACACCGCCCAGCAAGCACAGGCCACTGCCAAACTGGCTGCCAACAAAGAATTGGCTGATGCGGGCAAGGTTTTCCAACCTACAGTAGATGCTATTATGGACCTTTTTGCCGAGCTGGAGTTTGCCAACCGCAAAGAAACCGCTGCCTACCTGCGCAACATCCTGCGGGAATACGGCATGCAATTCCGCAACCAAACCGGCGAAGCCACAGAAGAAAGCGTAAAAGTGCCCGCCAACGGCAAGTTGATCTACGAAGCCGTAACCCTTGGCGAAGAAACCATAGCCACCCTAACCCTGACCACCAACTCCGGCAACGGCCTAAAAGTATGCCGCAAGCGAGCCGATGGCTGTGTAGTGAATGGGCTCGATCTGATATTTAACACCCCTTTGGAAGTTTCCCTGGCTAATTTGATTGGGGAGGATGATGTGCTGGTGTTTAGCAATGTAACCGGCGGAGAGGCGGAAGTAAAGGTGAAGGTGGTGGGGTAAAATCTTTTTTACAAACCGATAAGGTTTTCAAAACCTTATCGGTTTAAGTAAAAAAACATGCTTCAGTTGGCTTAAAGTCAAACCCGGTTTGGCGTGAGTGTGCAGAAAGTGGGAAGCGGTAAATTGAAAATGATTTTTTTTAACCTTTAATGTAATCAGAAAAATGAAAAAAGTTTTAAGCGTGTTTTTAATGGCCTTGGTTTTTGGGCCAGGTTTTGGCCAGAGCAATGGCTGGGAATGGCAGAATCCACTTCCAACTGGGTTTCAATTAAATGATACTCATGTTTTTGATGCACAAAACACCATAGCAGTAGGTGCTGTTGGCATCGTCCTAAAAACCAGCAACGGCGGCACTACATGGGACAGCCAAAGCAGCGGAACAACAATTGGGCTAAGATCCGTCCATTTCACTGATGCCCAAACCGGCTGGGCGGTAGGTGATTCTGGCACCATCCTGAAAACCAGCAATGGCGGAAGCACCTGGAGCCCACAAAGCAGCGGAACAAGCTATTATGAATTAAGTTCCGTCCATTTCACCGATGCCCAAACAGGCTGGGTGGTAGGTGAAGGTAGCACCATCCTGAAAACCAGCAATGGCGGAACCACCTGGAGCCCTCAAAACAGCGGAACAACAGATTGGCTTACTTCCGTCCATTTCACTGATGCCCAAACCGGCTGGGTGGTAGGTGGAGGTAGCATCATCCTTAAAACCACTACAGGCGGAACCACTTGGAGCCCTCAAAACAGCGGAACAACAAATTGGCTTACTTCCGTCCATTTTACCGATGCCCAAACTGGCTGGGCGGTGGGTGGTGATATTCAACTAGGCGGCATCATCCTCAAAACCAGCAATGGCGGAACAACCTGGAGCCCACAAATCAGTGTAACGACGGAGGATCTTTTTTCCGTCCATTTCACTGATGCCCAAACTGGCTGGGCTGTGGGCCAAACAGGCACCATCCTCAAAACAAGCAATGGTGGCACTACCTGGAGCCCACAAAGCAGCGGAACAACAATCGGGCTAAGATCCGTCCATTTCACCGATGCCCAAACAGGATGGGCTGTCGGATCGGTTGGCATCATCCTTAAAACAAGCAATGGTGGCACTACCTGGAGCCACCAAAGCAGCGGAACCATAAATTGGCTTTATTCCGTCCATTTCACCGATGCCCAAACCGGCTGGGCGGTAGGTGATGGTGGCACCATTGTCAAAACCAGCAATGGCGGAAGCACATGGAGCCTACAAAGCAGCGGAACAACAATTGGGCTAAGATCCGTCCATTTCGCCGATGCCCAAACCGGCTGGGCGGTAAGTGGTGATTTTCCACTAGCCGGCACCATTCTCAAAACCACTACTGGCGGTACCACCTGGAGCCTACAAAGCAGCGGAACGCAATATTATCTTATATCCGTCCATTTCACCGATGCCCAAACAGGCTGGGCTGTGGGTTGGAGTGGCACCATCCTCAAAACCAGCAATGGCGGAACAACCTGGAGTTCACAAAGCAGTGGAACATCAAATCAACTTTGGTCCGTCCATTTCACCGATGCCCAAACCGGCTGGGCAGTCGGAGAGAGCGGCACAATCCTTAAAACCAGCAATGGTGGAACAACATGGAGCCCTCAAAGCAGCGGAACAATTGGTTGGCTTAATTCCGTCCATTTCACCGATGCCCAAACAGGCTGGGCGGTGGGTGAAGGCGGCATCGTCCTCAAAACTAGCAATAGCGGAGCTACCTGGAGCCGCCAAAGCAGCGGAACCAACAGACGAATTAATTCCGTTTATTTCACCGATGCCCAAACCGGCTGGGCGGTGGGTGATCGTGGCACGATCCTCAAAACCAGCAATGGAGGAACCACCTGGAGCCCACAAATTAGCGGAACAATACAATTTCTTCATGAAGTCCATTTCACCGATGCCCAAACCGGCTGGGTAGTGGGTGAAAGTGGCACCATTCTCAAAACCAGCACTGGTGGCAATCCCGTTTCTATAAGGTCTTTGGTGTCGGTCCCTGCGTTTAGCATGTACCCCAACCCGGCAGTAGAAAGCATCTACTTAAAAACTGAAAGCTCCATCCTTCAAACCAGCCTCATCGATGCCCTTGGCAAAGAACAAGCTGCATTTCCCGATCACGAAAACCGCCTTGATATCCGCCACCTCAAGCCCGGCCTCTACTGGCTCAAGGTGAAAACCCGGTTTGGCGTGAGTGTGCAGAAAGTGGTGAAGCGGTAAATTGAAAATGATTTTTTTTAACCTTTAATGTAATCAGAAAAATGAAAAAAGTTTTAAGCGTGTTTTTAATCGCCCTGGTTTTTGGGCCAGGTTTTGGCCAGAGCAATGGCTGGGAATTGCAGAATCCACTTCCAACTGGGCTTCTATTAAGAGATATTCATGTTATTGATGCACAAAACACCATAGTAGTTGGTGTTGTTGGCACCATCCTGAAAACCAGCAATGGCGGAAACACATGGAGCACACAAAGCAGCGGAACAACAAATGACCTTCTCTCCGTCCATTTCACCGATGCGCAAACCGGCTGGGCTGTGGGTGGAAATTTTGATTCTAACACGATCCTGAAAACCAGCAATGGCGGAAGCACATGGAGCCCACAAAGCAGCGGAACGACAAATGAGCTTTGGTCCGTCCATTTCACCGATGCACAAACCGGCTGGGCTGTGGGTTGGAGTGGCACCATCCTTAAAACCAGCAATGGCGGAAGCATCTGGAGCCCACAAAGCAGCGGAACGACAAATCCACTTTATTCCGTCCATTTCATCGATGCCCAAACCGGCTGGGCGGTGGGTTCTGATGGACTTATCCTGAAAACCAGCAATGGCGGAAGCACCTGGAGCCCACAAACCAGCGGAACAAGCTATTATGAATTAAATTCCGTCCATTTCACCGATGCCCAAACCGGCTGGGCTGTGGGTGGAGATATTACTGATAGTTCTGGCATCATCCTAAAGACCAGCAATGGCGGAAGCGTATGGAGCACACAAACCAGCGGAACACCAAATGGGCTTAGATCCGTCCATTTCTCGGATGCACAAACCGGCTGGGCGGTGGGTAATGCTGGCACCATCCTGAAAACCAGCAATGGCGGAAGCACATGGGGCGCACAAACAAGTGGAACGACAGATTGGCTTTTTTCCGTCCATTTCACCGATGCCCAAACCGGCTGGGTGGGGGGATATGATAATCAACAAGGTACTGGCACCATTCTCAAAACCACCACTGGAGGCAATCCAGTTTCTATAAGGTCTTTGGTGTCGGTCCCTGCGTTTAGCATGTACCCCAACCCGGCAGTAGAAAGCATCTACTTAAAAACTGAAAGCTCCATCCTTCAAACCAGCCTCATCGATGCCCTTGGCAAAGAACAAGCTGCCTTTCCCGATCACGAAAACCGCCTTGATATCCGCCACCTCAAGCCCGGCCTCTATTGGCTCAAGGTGCAAACAATGGAAGGCGTGAGTGTGCAGAAAGTGGTGAAGCGGTAAATTGAAAATGATTAATTTTAACCTTTAATGTAATCAGAAAAATGAAAAAAGTTTTAAGCGTGTTTTTAATGGCCTTGGTTTTTGGGCCAGGTTTTGGCCAGAGCAATGGCTGGGAATGGCAGAATCCACTTCCAACTGGGTTTCAATTAAATGAT
>JBBRCC010000106.1:0-14638 GCA_038205175.1 Cytophagales bacterium
TTCTCTTGTCCGAATATTTAGTGGTGTACGTCAGTGTCATTTTATTCAATGGATTATGCGTAAAGAATAATGTCGTTGTTGGACTTTGCCAACTCCATAATTCTGGATACCAAAGCAGAAATCTTTTTAACCATACCCGGAAGGCCGCTATTCTCAGGAGACAAAAGCAATTTCTGGATTTCCGCTTTGAGCCTGTTTTGGGCGGTCAATCTGTGTGCATCCCAGAATCCGGCTAACTGCAATTCCCTTTCGAGCAAGTTGGTGAGGTGTTGCGTCATGTTTACCAATGCCGCAATCTGTTCCTCCGTCAGGTCTTTTGTATCGTACAATTCAGAATGGAAAATCCTGAAAAAGGGCATCTGCTTTTTACGATGCAATCCGTATGAGGGTTTGTTCTCCTCGTCCCTGATTTGTTTGAGGAACTTTTTCAGTTCTTCGTAAATATTGTCCCAATTATTCTGGTTATCCTGCAATATCCTTTCCAGGATTTCAGCAAAGGACTTGTAAAGTTCCGGGTCTTCTGAAACATGCTCGTCTATATAACTACGAATAGCATGTTCGATCTCAGCTGCTTTGGTCTTGGCTCTTTTTTTCTTTGATACCTCATCCAGAAACTCATCATCCAGGATGGAAAGCGGCGGCACTTTCTGGTCAATGCCCCTCGAAATCAAATACTCATCGGTGATGGCTCTAAGTTTAGCAGACACGCCTTTCATGCTCATACGCCCGTCTCTGAAATGCCTTCCCGCCTGGACATTTATCTCTGAGAGCCAGAAGTAATCTTTCAGATAATCCAATGCTTTGGGATTGGGCAACACCACGTCCATTGCTTTGGAAAGTTTCTTGTACAACTGTATGAATTGAAAACGGGTTTCTTCATCATAGAACAGATCATGGAAAGCATCGAAGTCATTCAGGTCTTCGATTCCGTATTTTTTGATTAAATCCATCGCCTCCTGGTGGGCATGTGCCAGGTCGTTTATCTCTTCGGTCTCGTTGCTCAGGCAGTCAATGATTCCATCTACCTCCTCACTGTCCACTCCGGCTGCTTCTTTATCACTGTAATGCAGAATGGCTTCTTTCAAGTGATGGCCGACACCTACATAATCAATGATAAACCCTTTGGTTTTGTCGGCACTCCCTACACGATTCACCCTCGCAATAGCTTGTAAAAGGTTATGTGCAACGATCACACGATCAAGATACATGACTTGTTCGATAGGCGCATCGAATCCGGTAAGCAGCATATTATTGACGATGACAATGCCCACCATGCCATTTCCTACGTCCTTTTTTTCGCTGGTGTAGGCTAACTTGAAACGGTCAATAATATTCTTGTGTTTGCTTCCATCGGTGTAAGGTTTCAGGTGTGGGTCGTCATTGTTCCCACCGGACATAACTACATCTGTCTCTACCTTTTCCAGCAAATCCACGTCAATATTGTAGGGGTTTGAAACCCTAAGTGCTTGAATTTTCTTTGTCAACGCTAAGTCTATTGCCAATTTATACCTGACACAGGCTTCCCTCGATGTGGCGACGATTTGTGCCTTGAAGCCATTGGCAAAGATGTGTTCCACATAATGGTCAATCATATCTTCGGCTTTGGCTTTGATGGTTTCCCGTGCTTCGAGGTAAGCCGTTTTTGTAGCGTACCCTAGAATTTCCTGCTGTTGCTTTGGATCATAATCCTGGAAAACATCAATGAACTTGGCGTTCATCTGTTCCTTGTCGGAGATGGCAGCATTGTGAGTTCTGCCTTCATATACAATTTCCAGCGTCACGCCGTCCTCGATGGCTTGGCGCATGGTGTATTTATCTATGTAGTCGCCGTAACGTTTTTCGGTCTTTGCAATCGGTGTTCCAGTAAATCCGACATGGGTAGCGTTGGGCATTGCCTTTTGCAGGTTGGCAGCCAACACGGAATACTGGGTTCTGTGCGCCTCATCGGTCATTACCAAAATATGATCGCTGGCATTCATTTCATCCAGGATACCATAATTGATGTCCTTTTTGTCCTGGAATTTGTGGATCATGGCCATTATGAGGTCAGCCGCCTCTCCCGGGATCAAATTATTGAGTTCGCGGATTTTGTTGGCCACTTTTACCGTGAAACCGATTGTCCCACTTGTCCCGGTCAATTGATCTTCCAGATCGGTACGGTCAGTGACAAATACAATTTTCCACTTCTTCAACTCCTCGTCCTGTTTCATTTCACGCACCAAAAACATCATCGTCAATGACTTACCACTCCCCTGCGTATGCCAAACAATGCCGCCTCTCTCCTTTGGGTTTCTACCGTTTTTCAGGCGCTCCAGAATCAGTTTAACGGCTCTGAATTGTTGGTATCTACCAACCACTTTGTACATCTTATTGTCGTCGGCTTTAAAGAGAGTAAACGACTGGATGAGGTCGAGCAGGTTTTGTTTGCTGAACATTCCGGCCACCAAACGCTGTTGGTCATTGGGAGCGGATGAGCCTGTGCTTATGTCGTTGACGGTAAGGGGATAAGGGTCTGTCCAACGGTAAAAGTGTTTTTCAATACGGGTCGTAATCGTGCCGAACTTGGCGGTATCCCTGCAAGTCGCCACCACGATTTGATTGAAATAGAAGAACTCTTTGTTGCCTTCGCGGATAGTATCACTCCTCTGCTCGCTGTACCTCAATAACTGCTCGATGGCTTCACCCATCGGGTCTTTTACTTTGGGTGACTTGGCTTCGATGACGGCAACGGGCAATCCATTCAGGAATAAAGTGATGTCCGGGTAGATATGGTTTTCCGTTCCAATAATACGCACCTTGAATTGCGAAACAGCCAGGAAACTATTGTTTGCCCGATTCTTGAAGTCTATAAATTTGACGGTCGGTGATTTCTGCCCGGTTACACGGTTTTCGGCAATACTGATATTGCCCAGGAGCATTTCAAGTACGTTCTTGTTATTCTCAAGCAGATTTCCGGCAGTGTATGTGGTAAGTTTGCGGATGACCTCTTCTACCTGGTCGTCCTGCAACCAGGGGTTTATTTGTTTCAACGCTTCCGCCAGTTTCGGCTTTATGATGATCTGCGAAAAGTTGTCTCTCCACGACTCTTCCGGGTATTGGACACCTTCGGAAGGTGATTTCAGGCGAAGCACCTGCCAGCCCAAGCCTTCGAGTTGGTTGAGGAGTGGGTCTTCTACGAAGGTCTTTTCGTCAATGTAGTGAAGATGGTTGCTCATTCATGAAATTTCAGGGTAAAGTATGGCTTTGTGTGCCCGTAGGCGGCTTAGTGCAGCGGCTATATGATGATGCGTAAAAAGCCGTTCTTTCCGACTTGACCACTGTTTTAATGCCCCACTTAATAGGTCAATGTCAAAGGTCTTGTTTTCACGAATCAGGAAATCCAGTGAAGCCAATAACTCAAGGCCTGCGGGCGACTGAAATCCGTCAAGGAGTTCGACCAAAATTTCTAATCGTTTCCGTTGGTCGGCGTTGGCCTGTTCCATGATGAACCGATCCACTTCCCCGACTCGATCCATATTGAGTTCGATGGGTTCAAACGGACGATTATTTTTGAGGGAAACGCCTTTGATAAATTGACCATTTAAGGCATATAGAACATGGCGTACCTTGCCAGAATAAGGCCCGTAATAATGTTTCTGAAAATCAAGTTGAAGCTGTGGCTCACCCACTCTTTGCAGGAAATACATCAATTTTTCGGCGGCAAACTCGCTGGCATATTCGCCTAACTGGCGGTAATGGTACAGTAGGCTTAGCATCATGGCGCGAGCAGGAGTAAGATTCACCTGCTTACTTGCGGCCTCTTTTTCCAGACGGGCAATAACTTCTGCCGAAGGCTCGAATACCTGAATGTCCATGTCAAGCCCGGCAAGTGCTTGATCTATCATGGGCCTGACTATAGCCCAATCCAAGCCTCCATTTCCGCAGCCTAAAGGAGGCATCGCCACAGATTGTATCTTTAACTCCAACAGTACGCGGCGCAAATCAATCAATCCTTCGGAAATATAGGATAATTGTGAGGGCGCTTTCCAATGCTGTTTGGTCGGGAAATTGATGATGTACCGAAGTTGGTCTATTCTGTTCAACTCCGTTACAAACATATTGCCTGTTTTTACCGCTTCCCGTTTCACCGCCGCAGCATACGCCTTGTAGTTTTCAGGGAAACTTTCCTTGAACTGCAACGCAATGCCTTTGCCCATTACTCCTACGGTATTCACGGTGTTGACCAATGCTTCCACCGGCGCAGACAACATGTTCCCGGTTTTATATGTGATCATAATAGGCTTGTTTTGAAATTTTCACTGGAACGGCGGTTTGTGCAGATGCTTGCAAAGATTCAACTTTTTGTTTGCATTGCTCATCAAAAGTCAAAAAATAAGCAAAACAATCCACCGGAACGCTGTCTTTTATCATATATTCTGCTTGCTTTTTGCGCTGTCGGTCAGGGTCTTCTTCGGTATTATTCCACTGGTTGGCATAAATAGAGTCCCAGTCTAAGGCATCAAAACCGAGTTCATCGGTATAAAACTGGGTCATTCCATGACGTGCATGTCCATCCGTATAAAACCATTCCAATCCGTTTTTAATGATACAGTCATGAGGAATTACAATATACACAATGTCAGACTGTGGTATTTTTTCCACGCCCTCATAACCCGTAGCGATCTGGTACAACATAGGGCTGCGGTGCCCCAGATAAAATGGGATATACTGGCTGAATTTTCCGCCTGGAGGATTGGGTGCGTCTAAATCTTTGCGAACCCCGATAAGGCTACGGTCGCCGATGGCCCGAAAATCCGGGTCGGCGTTCGGCGATGAGGCGTCGACTAAACCGTGCCGTAAAATATGCGGCAGGTTATCAATATGCGTCATGCGGTAAAGCCATATTTGGGAAGGTTTAGGCATAAGATTCCTTTTTCATCTTCAATTTGAGGCGAGCACTTGTCAGCCCAAACCTTCGATTTGGTTGAGAAGCGGGTCTTCTACGAAGGTGCGTTCGTCAATGTAGTGGCGGTTTTGAGTCATGGGCTTATGTTGTTAAAGTAGTACCTGCAATTGCTGAAATATATTCATTCAGAGTTACCTGTTCCATTCGTTTTTCAATAACTAATGTTTCGGGATAATTTATCAATTCACTTTGAGGCTTATGGGGCGTAACCACAACCATTTTACCTCCTTTTTCTAAAAAGTAATCTTTTAAGTACTTATCAATGCCAGGGTCTCCGAAGCCATAACCAACTACGATTAAAAGTTTTGAGTTTTCAAGATTCTGCTTAAAGTGATTAAATATTAGGCTGTAAAATTCATTTCCATAGCTCAACATTTTTGTAGTGGTACCAGACAAGAAATCTGGATAATTAAGTTGCCAACCTTTTTCATATCTAAACTTACCAGTGAGACTGTCCTTAACTTCTTTTACAAATCTTGGTTCTACACCGTAATCTAATTTAACCCTTGTAAGATCATTATTTTGGCTGGCAATATTGAATTGGTAAGTATCAATACTACCATGAAGTTTAAATAAGCATAATTTTGTGTCAAACTTATTTTGAAAGCTTTTTAAACGGACTCGATACTTTTTATTGATCTGGTTATTGTTAATTTTAACATCTGAATAGTACGATGAGTTTTCCTCTAAGTATCCATCTGAAAATTCCTGCCATAGAGAGCCAACTCTTCCAACTTTTTCAAAAAGTACATCATGGTTTAATGTGTGGACTTTAACTTGGTTATCCTTCATTAAATGACTTAAAAATCCAATGAAGTTATCGTAAGGTGGATAATTAATATTTGCTACATCTTCGTAATGTTTCGCTCTATGAAGGCCTGTTGCAATTAATTGATTAAATGTATTGTGAAATCTTTTAACCAGATTGTAGTTGTCCGATAATTCATCATATTTACTATCATATTCAATTCTAAATTTGTCGCAAAAAGCGTTAATAAGATTATCCTCAGTATATGTTTCATTCAGATAACCTGAATAGTAATCAAAGAAAGTTTCATAATGAAAACTCTCTTCCCCACCAATAACATCCTTACAATAAAACTTTAAAAACTCCTGAACAAATAGTCTTTCATTTTTTCTTAACCATTCATTAAAATTAATTTGCCCATTCAAGAAAAATGCAGTTCCATCTGAATGAATCATAATATCACCTTCTTTGATGCTCCTCATCCTTTTATTTATCTCACCAACAAGGGGCAACCCGTCGGCCTTAGAGAAGCCTGAACCTAATAAAAGTGATACCACAGGTAATTCATTGCCCGAATTCCCGGCTTCTATTTCTTTTTTAAAGATAGATTTCATGAAATTTAGCATACAGATTCATTTTTTTTAGTATTAAGCAAAGTATCCACACGCACTTTACCAGTGAGCAGGTCTTGCATAAGTGCATTTTTTTGTTTTTTAAATTTTTCTAAATTTCTACCCTCCTTTTGAATAGCTTCGTATAGCAATGAAATCTTTTCGCTTATTCTTCTCTGCTCTCCAATATCTGGCAAACCAACTTTAACATCCAAAATGTTGGAATTCCTTAAATTTCCTTGCTTTGATCCTGTTACACTTTTGAACAATTCATCCAAGTAATACTCTGACCTTAGCAAGAATAAAAGAAATGATTTATCTATTACATCTTCGTTAAAAATCAACTTACATAACCTTTGATTAAGAAGATACTGCCCCTTCTCAATTAAGATAGCATAGCCGTAATCCCTCTTTCCATAAGTGCCAGTCATTGACATAATGACGTCCCCAGGCTTGAGCACAAATTCTGGAAACTTCAAAGAATAGTTTTCTGGGAGAAAAACAGGTGAACGGTGTAAATCGAATTGATTATTGAAAAGATTGCCAATACGCAATAATTGGATACCACTTGAGGTAAAGTCTTTGCTCTGAAAAGCATTCCCACCTTTGACTCTTAGCCAATTGCCCATCTTATTCACCTCCCACTCCTTCGGAATCCTCCCCAAAACACTATCCTTAAACTCATGCGTCTCCTCACTACGAATATTCCCATTCTCATCAATTCCACGTGTGAGCAAATCTTGCATCAGTCCGATTTTGATGCGCTCGTATTTGGCGATGAGTTGTTCGGTTTTTTCAATGGCTTGGTCAATGGTGGTGAGGATGGTGGCGATAGTGGATTGCTCTGATTTAGGTGGTAAAATAATTGGACAAGTGGCAATAACTTTTTGAGTCAACCCATATCTGGTTGCGCCATTTGCAGCATTTCCAAAATGACGACGACAAAAATATGTTTGAAAAGCCTTACTCAAATACTCTCCTTCAACCTCACTTTTAGGTCTAATTAAAGCGAGATGATAACCACAAACAACATTTTGCATATCTTCGACAACAACTGCTGGAACAGCAATATCGTCAGGAGTTTCTGAGTCTTTTGTAATAATTACATCTCCACTTTTTAATTTAAATTTCTGTAATTCTGCAAATGTTACTGAGCCAGTAGAGTATTGATTTCTATTGCTTAAATAATCATTTGAATAAACATCCATGTAGTTGCAAAGAAATACCGGAATTTCATTTGAGTAAATTTTCTTATCAACATTACTTGGTATTATATCAGCAATCTGATTGAGAGACACTACTCTCCAACCATCTGGCAATTGATTAATTTGCTTGGTTTCTTTCATCTTTTACTGATAACTTAAAGCCGTCAGAAATTCATTCAGGTTATTCAACACAGCATTGCGTTCTGATTCTAATGCATTTCTGCTCACTGCATACTTATCCCAAAGTTTTTCCACCAAACTCACCAATTCACGCTTTTCGCGGTTCAGATAGCGTTCCAACTGCTCCTGCATCAAGTCCTGGTGTTTTTGCAGGATGAGATCACGCGCTTGTTCATGGGTGATGGGTTCGCCTATGGCTGCCACCAAATCAGCCACCAATTCTTTTTTGGCTTCCAAAAAATCAATCCTTTTCTGGAAATTGTCTTTCTCCTTGTCCTTTTCGGCTGCTGCTTTTTCTGCCTGGCGCAACACAATCAAATCGTCCAGGTGTGCTTTAAATCCATCTAAACCGTATTTTTTAGCATCTACCAAGTCCTCCAGGCGGGCTTCTTTATCCTTTTGTGCTTTTTTGGAGTTTTTAATAGACACCTCTGTTTTGGCAATACGGTGCGCCACTCCAAGCAATTGCAATACTTCAGTTTGTGCTTTTACCGGCACTTGTTTGGGCATAGCGATTTTGCCCGTCTCCGTTGACTTTAGTTTCGGAGGAGTATCCAAGTAATTGGCCAGTAAAGCATTGGCAGACTCTACCAATTTCTCTACTGCCCATTTTGACGTGAGTGCTTTTTCGTTGCCTTCATCGTCCGTTTCAGGTTCTGCATCGGCCTCCTCCATTGCTTCTTGCAGCGTATTTTCAAGGTCTGCAATCTGGGTATCCAGGGCATCCAACTCATCCATCTCCTTTTGGAAAAAGGCTTTTTTGATATACTCATCCGGAATGAGGTTTACACTCCAACCATAAGCAGCAATGGTTTTTAGGTCGAAATTGATGGTTTGCCACCAGTTCACAAAAATACCCGCCACCTGGAATTTGTCGAACAAATCCATCGGGACAAGCCTCTTCTGAAAACTGGAAAGCAATTCTGCCCTTATTTTGGGCAGGTCGTTGTCAGTCTCTAAACGAATGAAATCTTCTTTGGCTTCTTGCCACCATTGATTGGTTTCCTGACGAAAACACTCCAAAGTGGTTGCTACGCCTGAATGCGTTTCGATACGTTCTTTAATGATTGATTTTTCGGTGAAGTCTGTCTTGAAATCGAAATATTGGGCATCCTTCTCTTGGAAAAACACATCGGATTTCAAACCGAACTTTTTGTAAAACGGCTCTTGAGTGGCCACTTCGCTTTTCGGAACACCACCAAGCAAGTGTGCCCGCACATCTTCCGGCTCAGGGTCGGGTGTATTATCCACATAACGGCGAATGTTCAAATTGAAATCATTGGCTTCGATTTCTTGGAGGTCAACCAAGCGGGAGTATTTCGCTATTTCCAGGGTATTGGTGAAAGCCGTATCTATTTTTTCAGTGTCTTCCGGGCGAAGGAAATTTTGGGCTTTGCCTTCTCCAAACTCTGCATCGGCGTTGACGAACAGTATTTTGTGGCGCAATACGTCCGGCTTGTTTTTATTGATAACGATAACACAGGCCGGAATACCTGTCCCATAAAACAAAGACGGTGGTAATGCAATAATGGCTTCGATGAGGTTATCCTTTACGATCTTTTCACGGATCAACTTTTCGGCGCCACCACGAAACAAGACACCATGCGGGATGATGCAGGCCATTTTTCCGTTGTCTTTCAGGCAGGCAATCATGTGCTGCACGAACATCAGGTCGCCTTTCTTTCCTGTTTCCGGGGCATAGCCAAAACGGAAACGTGCCGGGAACTGGATATTGTCTTTGGAGTAATTCTGCGAAAATGGCGGATTGGCAATGATGCGGTCAAACTTCCTGAGTGAACCGCCTTCGGTATGTTGCGGGTCTTCGATGGTATCACCCAAGCGGATGTCGGCATCCAGGACGTTGTGCAAAATCATGTTCATTTTACAAATCGCCCAAACCGTACCGTTGTTGTCCTGCCCTGCCAAGGTGAGGTCGCGAGCATTTTGCCCCTGCTCTTCTACAAACTGAGCCGACTGGATCAGCATACCACCGGAACCAGCAGTCGGGTCATAAATACCCATCCCGGCTTGCGGCTTCACCAACTGCACCAACAAACGAACCACTTGCGCCGGAGTGTAGAATTCTCCTCCTTTCTTTCCGGCACTGTCCGCAAAGTATTTGATGAGGTATTCATACGCTGCTCCGAGCAAGTCGGGGAACTCAAAATTGTCGTTGGTGAGTTTGATCTTGTCGAAGTGGTCAATTAGGTCTTTGGCTTTGTTGTCCGGGATAACACGCTTATTTCCTTTGGTCTTATTGAAGTCAATGTTGTCTTTTAGCACTCCCCTTAGTGAATCATTGGCATCTTCAAGTGCTGCCAACGCCTGGTTCAACTGCTCCCCTGCGTTGTGATGGAAGTAGCGGATTTTATTCCATCTGGCTTCTTCCGGCACAAAAAAGGTCTCTCCATAAGTCAACTGAGAGTCCAGAATATCGGTGAGAACTTGCCCCTGCAAATGCTTGTAATCGTCGGTACGCAACCTTGCCCTTCGCTGTTCAAATTGGTCGCTCATTCTTTTCAGGAATAGCATACCGAAAATGTACTCCTTAAACTCAGAGGCGTCCATGCTCCCCCTCAAAATATCTGCTGCTTTTAGCAGAAATGATTCGAGTTGGGAAAGCGTGATTTTGGTTATCTGCATGTAGAATTATTAAACTTTAAAATATTTCACAAAAGTAGCAAATATCGCTATCTGGAGGCGCTTCTCTTTCAAATTGCAGGGACTCGGAAAATCCGAGGCCGCCATACCGCCGTTCATAGCCAATTAGCGTTGAGTCACGGTGTATCATTTGGTCTTCGGGAATCTTACGGCAAACGATGCTCCCGAGGGATTAAACTGGATACTACATCATGTCTATGCCGGCGACTTGCGTAACGCAGCATTTTCGTCTGATTAATCCGTACCTCGTTAAAGGCATTGGCATAAATACGATCAAGTTCTCCCTGTTGTGCGCGGAAGAGATCGGGTTCGGCAACGATATCTACCAGAATTTTTTCAGGGGCAGCAGAGGTGATTTTACCAATGGGAAAGGTTGGGATTTCAGAAAGTAATGGCTTGACGATGACAGATTCATTAAGCGTCAGGATATAGAGGTCCACCACTTTCCGGTCGGGGTCAAGGAAGACTTTTTTAGATATACCGGTAAGGCTGGTGAAAACAGATTCTAAAACGTCCTTCTCTGTTTCTACAATCGTCCAGTTATGAGGAGGTTGTAATTCCATCCAACCGCTGATCCACCGGGTTTCCCAAATGCAGTTTTTCACTAACGGCAACTCTTTAGCGAGCAAGGCAGCAATGCGCTTGGCTAAGTTGCCGAGTACTGGCTGAAATGCTTTATTCTTGCCTAAGCAGTACATACCGCGCCCAGGGCTTTCCAAAACACCTTTATTCTTTAGGTCGTGTATCCGCCAGGCCAGTGACTGATCCGAAGAATCCGGATAAATCTCCTTCAGCCTGAGCAAAAGTTCTTCCTTAGAAATCTTGGACTTTTCTTCGAATACACCTGAAATGAAAGCATTTATATCGATTTTTGTCGCTATACTTGTCATGTATACAAAGATATAGCAGGCGATTATCAATACCTATTTTTTGGCACTAATTTAAATATTTGCCAAAAAAAAGAGTTTACTTCTTATGTTGCGAGCGAGGTATAATCCGGCATTGTTTCAGCCATCAGAATAACAGTTTTTTCGCTTTCTAGAATTGCAACCGGATTATCGTTGGTGAATCCGGCTAATTGACCTTCGACAAAAAGACATTGTCGCAATGGAAATCCGGCTACATAAAATGTTTTCCGGCTAGTCCATTTCACAGTGTAATGAAATAGCCGGATTCGCTTTCATGAAATTAATGCTTCCCATCCCAAAACACCGGATACCCCTCCTCTCTCATCGCCCACCCAAATCCTTCCTCCCGCCGAATAAAATAATCCGCCAGATCAAATCCGGCACTTATATCCTCCGGTTGAGCATATCGTTCTAACAAGTCGGAAATAGATACTTCAAATCCGGCCTTTTTTAATTCATCTGCCTTTTTCTGCCAGATATGAAACCCGCCCAAATCCGGGAACAATAGAATATTATATCGTTTGACAGAAGCAAAAATCTCCGGATTCAGGTTGTGTAAACCGCCGGTGGCAAGCCAAGTATAATCCGGCAAAATAGCGCTCATCAAAATGGCGGTTTTTTCACTTTCCACAATGGCAATCGTTTTTTGATCCGGAAATCCGGCTAATTGATGCTCTCCGAAAAGGCATTGTCGTAGCCGGAAATCCGGTGTTTTTAGCACACTGTGCACCCAGTTAATATGACTGAACGGTTTCTTGACGCGCTTGCCTGAAATCCGGTCGAAAAGCATCACTTTTCCGGTTCTAATATTTCCGAGTATGTCTACCTGCCAGAAAACGGAAGCGCCGGGCCATAACCGGGATGTTCCGATTTTAAATCGCCGAATCAGATTATCCCGGATTTCTGATGCAAACAAATCCGACAAAAAACAGGCAAATTTATTTTCCGGGTATTTCGCGAGGGAGCGTTCAAAAACGTTCAGCGGTATGGTCGAAAACGTATCAAATTGATTGGTCTGGATGTTGGAAGTTGGAAATGCCCTATATAGGCTGTTTCCAACTTCCAGGGTCGGGCGATCCCGGAAATACTGTGCCGGAGGGTAGTGATAGCCGCAATTGATTTCGCGGTTGCACCGTCCGATTTGATCGCCGATAAACACATCCGATTCGATAACCACATACCGCTTAAATGATTTTTTACCGCATTGTGGGCAGGCAAAAGTCCTTGTAGGGCGGCGGTTGTCGAGTGTGTATTTATAATGCGGCTTCATTTTGAGCCGGATTTCTTATTTGAAAAGTTACATCTCTTCCGACATTGGTTTTGATAAGAACATGAGGAATTCTGTTGGGATATAAGACATCGCCGGATTCCACAATTCTTTGCAGCCTTTCCATGAGCGTCTTTTCGGAAGTATCAAATGCTGTTTTCAGTATTTTCATCAGTTCGGTTTTGGTCACAATAGCCGCATTTTCAAAAACGTCTTCCAAAACTTCCATGATCGCATTTTCCGGCGCTTTTTTGACTTTCTCTTTCTCAACACGCCGGATTTCATCCGAATTGGCGAGCACAAGTTTTTGTTTCTCCTCGCAATATCTGACGTAAATCGTGTCTCCTTTTTTAGCCGAACGTATCTTTAATAGCCGGATTTTGAAAATACTCTGCTCCTCACATTCAATAGAAATTTGAATGATTGTGCTGGCTTTATTCATCAATTCGGTACCCAAGTGGCCACGCGCTTTCTGTTGACCCGGATTTTCATGCAGCACACAGATGAAGGTGGTGTTGAAATGATTGATCATCCTGTTGATATAATCGATCATTTGCATGGACTCCTCCGAGTGATTAAAATCCCGGATACAATCCGATATAATATCGAGAATGACAACGATATGCATGTCACTTGCTCTTCGGATATTGTCCAGATAGGCTTCCAAACTTTGAAGTCTTTCATTGCGCTGCACCTGAATAAGAGAAGTGTAAAGAAAATCATCCGGATCTGTAGTCCGATCAAATCCGGCTATTTCCTGGATTCGCTGGATGGCAGCAGGAAACTGTTCATTGATATTGCGCTCGGTATCAATATAACACAAGGTGTAATCTTTCGACCGATCAACAGAGAATCCTAAAATATCGGAAGATCCTTCAGTGGGTACCAGTAACATGCTGGCTATATGTTCTGCAAGCCGCGACTTATGGACACCGGTTTGCCCTTGCAAAAGCACGATGGTATAAGGAAAGACAATGGGCTGTCCATTATGCGTAATGATTGGAGGCGAAAAATGGATTGTACTCTTTTTGGTCAACTTGATCTTCTCATGCGTAGCAATCAGGAGTTCCAGGCCATTTTTTTCGCTTGCATCAGCGCTGTACTTGGCGTTGCTGCTTTGAAGTTCCTGTTCTACTTTGGCCAATGGGATTTGTGCACCTGGTTTTTGAGTGTTCATAGTTTGGGGGAATTTTTAAGGTTAAGGTTGATTTCAGCAATGGTTTGCTGCCGGTTTTCCAATAGCCACTGTTCAAGTTCGGAGCGTTTGAACAGGATGCGTTTCCCTCTCTTGAAAAAAGGGATCGTTCGTTGGGAGGTCATGCCATATAAAGTCTGACGGGCAAGTCCGGTTAACGCAGCCGCTTCGGCGACGTTTAGAATCTCTTTTGCATTCGGAGAAGATGCATTTTTAATGGCTATTGCCTGTTCGAGCAATTTTTGGCCAAATGCTTCAAGGTCCTCCTTCCTGACCTCCAGTTTGAGATAACCCGGGATTTTCGATAAATCAATTTGCATGATTTTTTGTGGTTTATGTCAACTTCATTGCTGACGCCACAAAGATTCTATGGAAATTTATCGACTTTTTTCGAGAAGGAGAAATGGAGGCTCAAAAGGAGAAATGAGGCCTCAAAAGGAGAAGTGGAATTTAGTTTTGCTTATCTTTTAGTCCATATATGATTTAGGCCCTCTTCAAAACGAGGTTCTACATTATGCTTCCGAAGTGCATCTGGTCTAACTTGCACCTCCAATTGGAGCCAAGTGTTGATGAATAAAGCGACTTGTTCTCTTGTATCATTTAAAGTCGTCGCATTTTTTTTCCAGATAAAGTGGAAGAAGAAATACAGTAGTGCCTTGTCCCCTTTACCGAGGTTCGGTTTGATTTTCTCAGGTGGATTTGAAGGAAGTGAAAATCCAACCCGTTGAAGCAATTCAATATCACTTTCCAATAGGATTGGGAGCGTTTCATTACCTTTCATCGCACTTTCATATCTTCCAAAATACTCTATCAATTTGCGAAATGTTTCTTCTTTCATCTCCGGGAAAATAGGTACCAACCTTCCCCAATCTTCTTTATTCGATTTCGAATAGATCGGCGCTATTTGAAGGTTACACC
>JBBRCC010000107.1:0-14580 GCA_038205175.1 Cytophagales bacterium
TAAGGTAAATGTTGGAGACCAGGCTGCCACCATTATTCAAAGGAATAAAACCCAAAATGTCAATGGTTTCGGTCCAGGTGCTACAGTTCAGTCGAATAATAATGCTTCTTCGGGCAGATTCAATAATACCATCAAACCCAATGCTGGTGTAGTAAGAGGAATTGACATCGAAAATGGTTTTGCACAAGTAGGAAGCCTGGATTATGCAGATGCGAACTGGTTTGGAGATACGGCTTCTCGAGAAGATTTTTCTATTGACATGCATGGTGATGCTTCATTTGCAATTTTTGCCATCCAAACCAAATCTGCTTCGAACACTCAAATTTCTAAAAACATAATCGGCAATGTGAATAGCGAGACACGTGCTTTTCTTGGATATGGGTCAATTGCAGCCATTGCGGGTTTAGGCTCAGGTTCTCCACAAATCACAAAAAATTTAATCAGACGGATAAAGGGAATTCCTGCAGTCGCCATCCTTTCTTCTGCCACAGGACAAGAGCAACTCATTGACAGCAACAATATTGCAGGCCTTATAGTGAATGGGGAAGGAATGTTTGGTATTTTGGTAGACGGTGCTAATAGTGGTGGAATCATCAGGCAAAATAGGTTCTATAATTCTGAGTGCCTTCCTAATAATGGTGTTGGGACAGGCATGTCAGCCATTGACATGCGGGCAAGTGGTGGTGGATCCGGGTGGACAGTTTTGAACAACCAACTAAGTTTTGATTTTCGAAGATGGGGTGGTCGGTTTGATAACCGTTTAGCTGGCATTCGGCATTCGTCCAGTGGAGGCGTGCCTCCAAAATATTATTTCAATACTGTGTATCTATCCGGAGGACCCTTAGGTCCAGATGGGTGGAGCACTTCTTGTTTCGTTAAGGACGGATCTGGCCCACTTGTTTTTAGGAATAATTTATTGGTCAATGAAACGTTTGGTGTTGGGCCTCACTATGCTATTAAAATTAATGATATTTTGAACTGGAATGGCAACCAGGTAACCAATAATCTGTTTTATTCATACGGAGGCAACAGTGTAATGGCGTTTTTTGATACAAGGCAAATTACAGACATCAACGATTGGCATGGCTTTGCAGGTGGAGCCAATAACCTTGAATCGCCTGTGTTTTGGAAGTATAATCAACCAGATGCTTTAGGACGCCTATACCTGAATGGAGAAAATTGCCCTATAAAAGACAAGGGAGTTAGTGTAGGAATTTTTGATGATTACGACTCCTTGCTGGTTCGGGATAAAATTGTGCCTGATATTGGAAGCCATGAATTCAGCAATGAATTGCCTTTGGGGGCATTTTGGATAGGTGGCGTAAACAACGATTGGCATTTGGATGCCAACTGGTGCGACCAAAAAGTGCCGCAGGCTTTTGAAGATGTGACCATCGGTAACTTGCCTAGACGCCGAAACATGCCCATAGTTTCAACCGACGATGCCGTTTGCCGAAACCTGAGGCTTTTAGATAATCCGGGCAGCATGCTTACCATTTGGGGCGACAGAGCAAACCTGGTTGTGTACGGAGATTCCGGGCAAATGAAATGGAACCACGGCAACTTTGCCAACATCACCGGTTCCATGACTTTTGGCTCAGACTCTGTTCAAAGCATTCCTGGGCCTGCGACTGATGTTGGATACAGCAGGCGAAACCTGGTTTTGAATCCAATGATTATATCTGCAATTGCAGTTACAGCTAACGCAGCCACCATTACAACCGCCGGCAACCATGGTTTGAATTTCGGCGAATTTGTGCGCTTATCCAGGATTTCAAGTATTCCTTTTTTAAATAGTAGCTTTAAAATATTCAGAATTATATCGCCAACCAGTTTTGAAGTACGTGGTTCATTTTCAGGAGCTTACACTGGAAGTTTAGGCCTTGTAACACCTTTGGCGGTAGTGCCAATCCGGGCTATGACAGTGGGAACCTCAAGCATTCAGGTTCAATTGTCCAGAAGTCATGGCTTGAGCAACGGACAGTATGTGTCGTTGACAGGAGTTCGGGGAATTGATGCAGCCAACGGTGCATTTGCCATCAGCAATGCCACAGGAGACCGCTTTGATATTGCACTTAAAACATTTAGCCAATTTATTGATGACACCAATGCGGTGATGATTCCCTCCCTTACCGGATTTTATGATCTCAGGTTGGCTGGCAGCAACATCAAATATGCAGAAGGAGCCATTCAGGCAGCCAGTGTGATGGCAACAAATTCCACCTTTTTCACCAACAACAATTCGCTTGAACTTCGGGACAGTCTGGTTGCCAGAAACGGTGGTAGAATCATTATAGAAGATCCGACTACCACAACAGTTGGATCACATTTTACCAGAAGCGGTGTTGGCAATGGAGCCATTGGTTCTTTGGGAAATTCGGTTTTTGGAATCATGTCTGCCGACTCAGGCCGAATCGATTTTAGCGGAACAGACCTTGTGGTTGGCGATACCATTCGTGTGAGACGCTCAGGCACCATAAACCTTAACGCAGGCAAGATATTTTCAAAAAATATTCATGCTTTCAGAGGGCAAATCAATCAGACCAACGCAGACGTTACGACTACCCGAAAATTGATTGCCTCTGCTAATGGAAGATATGTAATCAATGGGGCAGGTTTTACAGCATCCAGAGATTCTATTTGGGTGAAACGCAACGGCATTATTCGAACAGAAGCCGGTTCTTCTGCGGATCTCCTTGCACAAAATATTACTTCTATGTTGGGCGGTACCATCACTTTGTCGGGCAATGGCAATTTGCACACCGGCGGATTGTGGTTAATGAATGGCCTGATTAATACAAGTGGTCAAAACCGGGTCATTTTTCCTTCGAGTAACAACATCAACTTCAATGCTGTAAACGGAGGAAATGACACCAGCTTTGTGAATGGTCGTGTTGCGAATCAGCATGGTCGTTTGTTGTCTGGTTCAGCGCTTACCAATATTCAGGCGGCTGTCGGTGGGCCTTTTACACTGAGAACGGGTTCCAATCATGGTTTTGCTACAGGTGATGTGGTGCTGATTCAAGGTTTAACTGCAGCAGGTGGAAATCGGGCCAATGGCACCTATACAATCGACGTGGTGGACAATACCAATTTCAGACTCAGGGGTTCAGTGTCGCCAGGGGTGCTAAGTGCTGGTTCTCCCGGTGGAACAGTAACCCGACTGCAATCCAGATTTTTTCCAGTTGGTAAACAAGCTGAATACCGACCTATGCAGGTATTTTTGGATCAAGGAACGGTGGGCGAAACATCACTTTCGCTGCCATTGTCTACATTTAGTAGCAATAGTGGGCTTGTTATTTTTACCACGGCAGTCAATCATAACTTCCGCAACCGGCAACCTGTCTCTGTGGTCAATACCGGCTTGAGCAACGTAAGCCCTATTTATTATGTTCAGGTTGAAAGTCCAACTGGTTTCCGGTTGTTCAATGACTTTTTGCTTTCGTCAAATCCAAATATATCAGGTACTTTGGCTGGAGGAGCCACGGTGATTGGTCATGCTGAATATGTGGCAGAAGCTTTCCTTTCCAAGCCAGATTCGCTATTGCTCCCGTTTGCAGCTCAAAGCTGGTTTGGAACCTGGACCGATCAGGTTGTCGGGGTTCACCAGTCAAGATATTCAAGATTGACCCAAATTAGCCACCTGCCTGCACCATTCAGGATAAACGGAGGAACAGTTCGATTGTCGTATCGCCAGCCGGAAATCAACCCCAGTTTTCACAACAACAAGTATTTGACGATTGTGAAAGATAGTTTGTGGCCAACTCCTGCTTCTAACCGTTGGTTGAACCGAAATGGAAGTAATGTAGATTCGTTGGCTGCTTTGAAAACGATTCAAAGTGTAAAGCCATTCACAACTCCGGGTGTTTTTACGCTTGGGTTCCTGAATATTTTGCCTTGCAACCATGAAGCCAATGCAGGTCGTGATACCACGTTTTGCCACAATGTGCTCGATTCATTGGGAACCCGAGCCACAGCAGGTTACACATACCGATGGAGAAGATTAGATCCATGGCAGGCAGGTAGTTTCCGGAGCGACAGTTTAAGAGCAAGATTGGGTGTAAGACCTGTTAATACAACAAGTCAACCTTACAAAGTTAGGTTCGAGCTCACCATGGCAAGGTCGGTAGATTGCGAGAAGCGAGATACCGTCGAGATTACTGTTTTGCCGGGCTTGTTGAAACCAGTAGTGAATCCAGCCGGACCTTTGGCTTATTGTCCAAACCCTGTGAATACCAGGTTTGCCGCAGTTGGAGGCTATTCAACCTATAACTGGATTTTGTTGCCTCAGGAAGCGGGTGAAATTTTAGGCGATAGCAATGAAATTGATATAGACTGGAACGATGGGTTTTCAGGGCTCGCAAGACTCATTGTATTTGTAGGAAATAAATGTGGAAATAGTCCCATATCAGACACCATTCGCATCAACATAGGTGGGGGGGCAAGTCAACCAACTACGCCTGTAACGACAAGCGGCACTTCTAATTTCTGTACAAATCCGCTTGATTTTGACGTGTCAACCACTCCTGTGGGTGGAGCGAGTAATTATATTTGGCAGGTTCATCCTGCTGGTGCGGGTACGATTACTGGCAATGGTGCAGTTGTGGTTTTTGATGCCAACAACACTTACAATGGTTTGGTTCGGTTGGTAGTTCGGGTAGAAACCAGTTGTGGAAACAGTCCATTTTCTGACTCATTGAGGATTATTATTGCTCCCGGAACGCCAAAGCCAAATGCTCCAACAGCTACACCAACCACAATTTGCCCGATTTTCAATTCTTTGGCATCGACCAATCCAGGATTAGGCAAATATGTTTGGGAGGTGATTCCATCATCTGCTTATGCTGTTTTGCCTGTTGACACCAATAATACCCTGGACATCAATTGGAACAATGCTTTTTTGGGATTGGCAAAAGTGATTGTGAGGGCTCAGGGATCATGTGGTACCAGCCTCCCGTCCGATACACTTCTATTTACAATCACGCCAGGAACGACCCGACCTAACATTCCAACCACCACAACACCAAGCACTTGCGCTGCGCAACCATCAGCAGCAACTACGAATGCTGGCTTAGGCAGATACTTGTGGCAAGTGATTCCAGCGACAGCGTACACAGTTCAAGCTGGCGACACGAATAACACCTTAAACCTGAACTGGAACTCAACTTTTGTTGGCACGGTGAAAGTGGTGGTAGCTGCTCAAAACGTGTGTGGCACAAGCCAAACATCGGATACACTACTATTTACGATCACACCCGGAACGACCCGACCAAACAGACCAACCTACACAACACCAAGCACTTGCGCAGCGCAACCATCAGCAGCGACTACGAATGCTGGCTTAGGCAGATACTTGTGGCAAGTGATTCCAGCGACAGCTTACACAGTTCAAGCTGGCGACACGAATAACACCTTAAACCTGAACTGGAACCCAACTTTTGTTGGCACGGTGAAAGTGGTGGTAGCTGCTCAAAACGAGTGCGGCACAAGCCAAACATCGGATACACTATTATTTACGATCACGCCCGGAACGACCCGACCTAACATTCCAACCACCACAACACCAGGCACTTGCGCTGCGCAACCATCAGCGGCAACTACGAATGCTGGCTTGGGACGATACTTGTGGCAAGTGATTCCAGCAACAGCTTACACGGTTCAATTTGGCGACACAAGTAGCATCCTCAACATCACCTGGAATCCAGCTTTTGTGGGAACGGCTCGAGTGGTTGTTTCAGCCCAAAATGCTTGCGGAACATCTGATGCCAGCGATACATTGACGTTCAATATTATTCCGGGAACCAGTGCAAGACCTGATCTGCCTGCCACAACGAGTGCCTTAGTTTGTGCTGGGAATCAAACCATAGTCAATACAAATGCAGGCTTGGAAAGATATCGTTGGGAATTCATCCCTTCTAATGCCTATACATTGCAGCCTGGAGATACCATCAGCACTATAGCTATCAATTGGAACAATGGCTTTGCAGGTGAAGTTCGGGTTGTTGTTCGATCTATCGGAATTTGTGGTCTGAGCGAACCTTCAGATACATTGCTAGTTCGAGTAGTTCCTTCAGTTACTCCTCAAATTGCTGGACTTGATTCTGTTTACTGTGCTTCCTTGATTCCGGTGAATTTGACTTTGAGTCCTGTAGAGGGGCTGCTTTCCGGACCGTTTATTACTGGCAATACATTTACCCCTTCCACTCCAGGCGTTTATGCAATTAAATACATCGCAGGAGAAGGCGAATGTCGTGATTCTGTCACACTTCAAGTCAGGGTTTCTCCGCAGCCTGTGGTTTCATTGGCTGGTTTAGATTCTAATTATTGTTTTGGTAATCAACAGGTTATTTTAACTGGGTCGCCAGTTGGTGGCGCTTTTTCAGGAAGCATCATGAATGGCAATAGGTTTACGCCAAATGTGCCAGGAACGCATGTTGTTCGTTTCACATTTACTTCATCTAATGGCTGTTCTGACTCAGTTTGGGCCCGCACAAATATATTCCCTGCCATAAACCCACTTATCTCCGGCCTGGACACTGCATACTGCGAAGGAATTACCCACGTTACGCTTGCCGGAACACCTACTGGTGGTGTATTTTCAGGCCCTTTGGTCGACGGAAATCGATTTACACCATCTGAGCCAGGTATTTTCCCGGTCAGGTATCGGGTACAAATCGGGCAATGTGCCGATTCTGTAGAAGTCAATGTGCTGGTTCGTCAAAAACCGCTTGTTAGCTTTACAGGATTAGATTCCATCATCTGTCGAACTACGCTTCCCGTTGCATTAACTGGATCGCCCTCTGGTGGCGTATTTAGTGGCCCTCGAGTGGTTGGAAATAGCTTTATTCCAAATCTGGTTGGCACTTACCGGGTCACTTATACATTTACCGATGAATTTGGCTGTTTAGATACCTCCTCCAAACTCACCCTTGTGAAACCTGTTCCAACAGTGAATGCGGGTAATGATTTGAGCCTATGCATTGATGCCCCCGGTGAAAATTTAAGTGCCTCCCCGGCTAGTGGTTTCTGGACAGGCCTTGTAATTGATAGTGCTGGTACTGTAAGAACCAGTAGAGCTGGTCGTTACAATTTGGTGTACAACTTCAACCTCAATGGTTGTTTCGGTAGAGATACGATGGTTTTTACCGTTCGCACACCGTTTAAGTTTAATCTTGGAGCTGATACCAGTATTTGCCTTGGCGATACCCTCATGTTTTTTGTAAGCAGAATTTCAGGCTACACCTATCAATGGAGCAACGGAAGTCGTGATACAAGTATTTTTGCGTCGACAAGGGGCATTTACTGGCTCAGAGTGAGCGATAATGCTTGCCCTGCAACTTCCGATTCCATCACCATCAGGAGTGTAGATGCCCGACCTAAATTTGAACTTGGTCCCGACTCTGTGGTTTGCCCAACCCGACCTATAATTTTATCTGTAAAAGGTTTAGGTGGATACGCCTGGAGCGACGACTCCTTTGCTGATACTTTGAAAGTGAAAGCAGGTGGAAGGTATATTTTGACCGGATACCTCAACAACCCGAATTGTAGCTTTGCCGACACCATCAATTTTGAGCAAGTTGAATGCCCTAACCTTTTAATACCTGATGCCTTTTCTCCTAATGGCGATGGTGTTAGTGATATCTGGCAATTGAAAGGCCTGGGAATCACAGAGTTCGATCTCACGATTTATAATGCATGGGGTGAAGTAGTCTTTGTGTCGAAAGATCAAAAGAACAGTTGGGACGGCATGTACCGTGGAAAAGTAGCGCCCGTGGGCACATATAAATACCTCATCAAATATAATGTTGATTTAGGAGACCGAATGGCTCAGGAAAATAAAACAGGCACCGTAACCCTTGTGAGATAATGGAAAAGCTGAAATACATTTTCCTTTTGCTGCTTACAGGGTTGCTCTCTGTAAAAACTCAGGCACAAGACGCCCAGTTTGCCCAATATTTCACAGCGCCTATGTATATGAATCCAGCTTTAACAGGCGGACTTGAATACGATGTGAAAGACCCCATGTCAAAGTTTCGATATACGTTTCAGGCCCGCAGTCAGTGGAACAATTTCCGCTCTACATTGGCCTCGGTCGACTATTTTAACAAGAAAAAGAAAATCGGATTAGGCATACAAGCCTTACGCACTACGGCCGGAAACCGAGGGATCGATAAAACAGAAGTGGGTTTTTCAGGGTCATACAAAACGCCAATTATTGAAGGTTTGCATTTTCACTCAGGCATCATGCTTTCAGTGGCCAACCAAAGTCCGGCTTTTCGCAACATGACCTTTACAGATCAGTTTAACGACGATCGCTTTATGGGTAATGTAACAATTGATAACCTCAACCTGCAGCCTTCCATTTTTTACTACGATATTTCTGCAGGTGGCATCATTTTCAACGAGAATTTCTGGGCAGGTGGCTCTCTCTATCATATCAACAGACCCAACGTGTCGATGATTGGCGATATGGCCAGACTGCCATGGCGTATTAGCTTACACGGGGGTTATAAATATCATTTGAAAACGAATAAAACCCTAATAAGGCGTAAGCGTGACCGAAGTATAATGCCCAACATACAGTACCGGGCACAAGGCAAATTCGACCAGTTGGACATTGGTTGTTACTACTCAAACGAGCCATTTTTGCTTGGTATGTGGTACAGAGGCCTTCCTTTGAAACAAGCCGAAGACCTTCGCATCAGCCAAGACGCACTGGTGTTTATGGTTGGATATAAGTTTTTTGGATTTAAAATTGGGTATAGCTACGACATACCCCTAACTCGCTTAGGCTTCAACTTTGGTGGTGCACACGAAATCAGTGTTGCCTTCCAACCTCTCTCGGAAGCCAGCCGCAAAAAACGAACTTGGAAAAGCATTCCGATGCCAGCGATGTAAGGGTTTTTTTATGTTTTGATTGTAGACCACTTACTGTTCTTTGAGTTCATAAAAACAGAAAAATTCACCCTAAAAAACGTTTAACTGTTTCTGCCTTTCCTGGCTCTTGTTGACTAGCAACTTCTAATAGACTAGCAGACAAAGTTTCAATTTTTAAAGGTTGAGATTTAGGTTTGTAATATGTTGAGATGGGTACTTTGTATTAAAATCCCCTTTGTACTTGAGCCTGTTTCTCAAAGGCTATTTTTTGCCGACGACCTGCATAAAACTCCTTATAATTGCCCAAATCATTTTGCCTGTGGACCTTATCAAGGTTTTGGCAGCAAATACCATCATCTGTATTTATGAAAAGAACCTTCATTGCACTCACTTTTAGTCTTTTGGCATCCTTTTCGGCTATGGCTCAGACTGTAGACTGGAGTAAAAACTCCTGGAATGCCTTTTGGATCAAACCTGCTGATGGTCTTGGGTCTGATTTTGGTGTTCATCTGTTTCGGAAGTCGATCGAACTGACTGCAAAACCAAAGCAGTTTGTAGTGCATGTTTCTGGCGATCAACGATATGAGTTGTTTGTGAATGGCAAAAGAGCTTCTGCAGGTCCCGCTCGCCGGGACTTGTTTCATTGGAAATACGAAACGGTAGATCTGGCGCCCTTTTTACAACCTGGGAAAAATGTACTTGCAGCCCGCATCTGGAATTTTGGCCAGTTTACAGGCCTTGGCGAAATGAGTACAGGCGTGTCAGCTTTTATTCTTCAAGGAGATACTGAAATGGAAGAAATCGCCAACACCAATGATTCTTGGAAATGGCTCGAAAATAAAGCTTGGAAACCAATACAAATCACCTTTGACATGGTTCCAGAATACTATGTGGTAGGCCCTGGCGAACAAATTGATGCATCGTTGTATCCTTGGAATTGGGAATCCACATCATTTAACGACGAAAACTGGAAGACTTCTTAAAAAGGCCAGAAGGGTAATCCGGGTCCCCAAAACGATTCTGGCAAATGGATGCTGGTTCCATCGGATATTCCGGCCATGGCCTATCAATGGGAACGGATTCCTGTTCTGCGGACTTCCACTTTGCCTCAGATTCCGAAGAAATTTCCAAGTCAGACAACAATTTGGACCGTTTCTGCAAACCGAAAAGATACTTTCCTTTTAGACCAAACGTATCTCACCAACGCTTATCCCGAACTTACTGTAAGTCGGGGAAAGGGTGCGAAAGTTACCCTGAGGTATGCTGAGGCACTTTTTGAAAACAAGCCTGAGCAAGTAAATTCCAAAAACCGGAATCAAACCGTGAAAGGAAACCGGAATGAAGTGAATGGAAAAACATTCATTGGAAACATAGATGAATTTTTGCCAGATGGTGGAGAGAGCAGGATTTTTCGGCCACTCTGGTTCAGAACGTGGCGGTATTTGCAACTCATTGTGGAAACACAAGATCAACCCCTTGATATTCACGACATCAGGGGCGAGTATGTTGGATTTCCATTCGAGGTAAAAAGCGTTTTTAAAAGTGAGAGCAAATTGCTTGATTCAATCGTGAGTACAGGCATCCGAACGGCTCGTCTTTGTGCACATGAAACCTATTTTGATTGCCCCTATTACGAACAGCTGCAGTATGTGGGCGACACAAGGATTCAGGCTTTAGTCTCATATTATACATTTGGCGATGACCGCCTTGCCAAACAAGCCATTCGTGCCATTTACAATTCCCGGCAGGCAGAAGGCTACACCGCAAGTCGCTATCCTACAAAGGATTTCCAAATCATTCCAACTTTTTCTTTGCTCTGGATTGGCATGTTGCATGACTTTTGGACATACAGAAACGATGAAGCCTTTGTAAAAGAAATGTTGCCAGGCAACAGAACGGTGTTGGACTTTTTCAATAGCTATGCCCAACCAGATGGAACCTTGAAAAGCGTACCCTGGTGGAATTTTATGGATTGGACAGCTTCTTTTAAGCGGGGTGTACCTGTTCCCGGAGCCGATGGCCGATCAGCCCACATGGATTTACTGCACTTGCATGCTTTGCAACTTGCTGCAGAATTGGAGGAAAATATTGGAGATGCTAACCTGGCCAAGACCTTGAAAACAAGGATAATGACTCTTAAAAATAGTATTCAAAACTTGTATTGGGATGAAAAATCAGGGCTTTATGCAGACGTATCGAGTCTTGATCGTTTTTCACAGCATGTGAATTCATTGGCAGTCATTACTGGGGTGTGTCCACCGGAAAAGCAAAAACAAGTAATGGATAAAACCCTGACAGCCAAAGATATGGCACCTTGCACCATTTATTTTAAGTATTATTTGCACCAGGCTGCCACCAAAGCAGGCCTGGGCAACAACTATCTTTCCTGGCTCACAGAATGGAGAAATCAGCTGTCAATAGGCTTGACTACCTGGGCTGAAACTCCGGAACCTTCCCGCAGCGATTGCCATGCGTGGGGCTCAAGTCCAAACATCGAATTTTTTCGAACTGTTTTAGGAATCCAACCCGGATCGCCAGGTTTTTCCAGTGTTTCAATCGTTCCCCATCTAGGAAATCTGAAAAATGCACAAGGCAAAATGCCCAGCCCGAAAGGGATGATTGAGGTGAAATATGCCACCACCCAAAAGGGAATGTCAGCAGAGGTTATTTTGCCTGAAGGTTTAACCGGAAAGCTGGTTTGGAAGGGGAAAGAATTTGGATTGAGGGGTGGGAAGCAGGTGGTTGACTTAAACTAAATTCGAATCAATATGAATTAAACGCACATGAGACACCAGCATTTAACCAGAAATAGAAACGTAGAATTGACTTCAATTTTAGTTTACAGTTTACACGCTACTGTAAACTAAAATAACAAGCACTTGTAAAACTAATTCCATGGAAAACCAAAGTCTGATAAAACCAATGAATCGAAATTTTTTGATCTCTTCAAGGTTAAATTTGGCCTTTTGTGACCAAATTATTTCCTTATGCATTTCTGATTTTTGAAAATAGCTCAGCCTGTGTTTTAAACTTACCCTGTTAAATTTCCAATGGGCAAGCCACAAAACGCAGGGCTGTGAAACAAGCTTTTGTCATCTGGCAAGCCTTGCCAGCTTTCCATACCTCCTTTCCGGATGCAAAATTGGGTAGGGTCGTTTTTTTGTATTTTCTCCGAAAGCTCCAATGCCAATGACTGGTCGGCTTTTTTGTATTTTTCTTTTACAAATGCCTGAAGCCTGGCCCAAAGCAAAGCCTTGTCTATGTGCATAAAAAAACCTCTGATATCCAGTTTTAAAATATAACAATTGGATTGGTAGTTGCCCGATTCCGATTTGATAAAGTCGTAAACCTTGTTAATGCCAAAATGGGTACCCTTTCCCACCCGACAGGCAAAGCTGTTTGGGATAAACAGTTGCTCAAAATGCGGATTTAGTTTCCCAATCAGGAAATGATGGACAACTCTATCTTTGAAATCGGCTGCAAAAACTTCACGTTTTACCGGTCTTTCAACAATAAACGCAATGCTGCGCCCTGGCTGATACCTGCCCTCCCAGATTTCGTCCCGAAGGGCAAATAGATTTCGCTCTAAGTGAACCTCAAATTTCAAGGCATTCGAAGTATTCCTTTTATTTTTTCGGCACGAATAATAGGCCTCGAAAAGGTCTTCGGTGAACTTTTCTTTATCCGGCGGCGGTGGTTTTTTTTCTGCGAATATTTCCAGTTGCATGTTTATTTGGCGAATTTAAACCTAGAAGGTTTCAAAAACCTTCTAGGTTTTGAATGATTAAAAAAAAATCTTTGGGGCTGCGCCCCAAACCCCAAATATCAAATAGACAAAGAGTCAAAGTGTCTTTTAATCCCTGAGGCACCGGACACTAAAGCCACCCTGCTTATCGTCGTAGTACCGGCCTGAACCGCCACTGCCGTAATACAGGACCCGGAACCAGGCGTTCCCTGCCGAGTACTCAGTAGAGGACCACCAGTAGCCGTAGTTACCAATGTAGTAGTAATTTCCATCGTAGTTGCGGTAGCCGCCCGGAAGGGCCGAAAAGCCACTTTCATCTGTGGCGCCTGTGTTGGGGCTGGTCCATCCAGATACCGCTTTTAGCTTTCCACCAGCAATATTAGCTCCCCCCAGGAAATTTTCCAATGTTGTCCATTCCGCATCGCTGGGCACGTGCCAGCCTGTAGGGCAAAGTCCTTTAGGGTCGGCTACCGCATAAAAGTTGTAGAGCTTGCCGTAGGTTTCGTTGTTGGCTGTGTTGTTGTCATAAATGGCAGTGGCACCGCTGGTTGTGTTTTGCCAGGCGCTGTTGCTAAGGCCGGTTGGTATGGCAGAGCCGTCCCGGTAGCGGGTGGTTTTGAGGTTGGTTTTGGTCCAGCACTGTGTGCCTATTTTAACCACATTATACACATTTCCGTCTATGTCAGAGACGGTACTACCACATGTAGATTCATCAAAGGTTGCTGTGTATTCCAAGTCTCCATTCACCACATATTCCCCTTTAAAGTTTTTCGTTCTCACTTTAACTTTTTGGTTTCCAGCTAATTTGGTACCCAAAGTCCATTCAATTTCGGCTGTGCCGTCTTCTTTTGTTTCTGCTTTAGATTTAGAAACGGAGCCGCCTCCAGATAAAACAGAAAACTCAATAGTTAAGCCAGGTATTCCTTCTCCGTTTTTATCCAATACTTTTACTGTCAGCGGCAGTGGCAATTTTTTATTTTCCTGACCCTTTTGGACATCTCCAGAAGCTTTGATGCTTTTGTCGATGATGGGTACAATGCGGTAGATTTTCCAACTTCCCAGATTAAAAGGACTACTTAATAATAACGATAATTTTTTGGTGCATACTCCTCTTCTTATAATTCCACCAACAGGATAATCATAATTTAACTTATGGTCCTGCTCGGCGGTCCTAGTCAAAATTCCATTTTCATTGTATCTATTTCTAGGTTCAGTTGTTCCATTTGATTGAATACATATAGGATCAATTTGAACTTTTGTATCTGATAGAATCATTGCGATATGGGAATTCCAAATAACAAAATCGCCTTGACGCCTTAACTCTCTTGGAATATTCATTATCTCAGCTTTATTAGAATACTTTGCTTTTATCGCAATATCTGCCTTAGCAGCAAAATTTCCAGTGTAGGTTTTTGGAAGATCAAATTCTGAAAAGCCATTTCTTTTGAGGATTAACCCTAGAAAACCAGAACAATCGATTCCAAGGAGTTTTTTACTTTTATACAAGGCATTGTTGTTCACATTGGGAAACTGTCTGTAAGCAATCTGTTTCTCCAAAGGCTTGATTACCTGAACGTAGGCGTATTTTTGTTGTCTTGGCGCATCTTCTAATTCCCCTTCTCTCACCCGTATGTTTGATTCCAACGTATTCTCATAACAAAGCCCAAAACCATCAATAAATATATTTACCAAATCTTCTCTTATTAACTGTGATATGGGCAAGGTTGCCTTTCTACCTGGAGCTTCAAGCAAAGCAAGTCTTGTCCTCCAGTTAGGGTTCTGAAAAACCTGCCTGAATGAAACACCAGACAAATCTTTCAGACTGTCGAGGTAAGGCTGAATATCAACAGATGCTGAATCGAGTATATCTAAATCAGAATCACTTAAAACAGGGTCCAACTGACCTGCAGGAATTTCAGGTTCTGAATCTTTGTCCTTTTTGCAGGAATAAAAAACAA
>JBBRCC010000108.1:0-14527 GCA_038205175.1 Cytophagales bacterium
AGATAAGGCTTCCGAATTGCAAATTCGGAAGAGCGGAAGTTTTATACCTTGTTGTTCCAAAAACAGGTAATTCAACATCCTTTTACTCTACCTGCACTTTTACGCCAGACTTCCCCGCTCGCACATAATACACACCTGGTGGCCAAGTTGCTGTTGGCAGCGTATGCTGTTGATGGGCTTGCTGTACCAATATGTTTGCCATCAGTTTGCCGAGGGCATTGAATACCTGCACATGGCCTGTTTCGCCATGCTCTATGACCAGATAACCTTTGGCCGGATTGGGAAATACTTTGAGCAAGTTTTGGCTGGATGGTGTTGTTGCGCTTAGAACTGCCAAACGAAAACTGTCTTCTGCCACACAACCCAAAGAGGTGAGGTAGCGGCAAATGATGGAAACATCTCCTGAGTAGCCAGCAATAGCTGTGAAAACTACCGTGTCGCCTTGTGTGGGCTGCAAACTGCCGCCATTTACAGGATCAACGCTCCATGTGGCAGTACCTGCTGGGTTGCCTTGTACAAAAATCTGCATAGACTGGCCAACGGGCAGCGTATCTACCGATGCAGCAAACACCTGAATATTGGGTTGAGGGCTGGTAATCAACGTGATGGGGGTAAAAGCACTTCTGCAACCGTCAGTGTCTGTGCTGCGCACTAAATAAGTGCCAGCCATGGTGGTGCCCCAAACCAGACCGGTGAATAAAGAAGCAGAATCTTGGTGCGCAAACCAGTTGTACTGAAAACCTGCTTGTGGATTAACAATCTGGAGAACCGACGGCCCCACCGGAATGCCAGTAGCACTATCTAAGCAAACAGCACCAGGGCCGGAAACTTGCGGTGGCGCATGCAGTGGTTTTACTTCTACCCGTACGGGCTGGCTGCGGGCAGTGGAGCAAATTTCAGATACGGCTACCAGGTAATAGGTGCCCGATTGCCGGGGAACGATTTTCACGCTCGGCCTTTCGTCAAGCGTAGCGTCAATTTCTGGTTCATCTGCCGGGTGGTTGTCGGGATAAAACTGCCAATGGTAGGTCCAGGCTGGGTTGATGGATGCAGCAGTGGCATCGAGCCTGAGGGTATCGCCCAGGCAAACCAAAGCAGGTGGCGGCACAATGGCTGGGGTGATGGGGGGAGGGGTGCAGTTGTGAAACCTGGCAAAGCCGTTGCGCACATGCAAAGTGTCATACACTTGAGTGAAAGCGCCTGAAATCAGGATTTTTCCATCTATTTGAATAAAGCTTGAAAAAGGCCGGGTGAGAACTGCACCTGGAGTAAAAAAGGTTGAATTGAATTCCGGATCAATATATCCTGTTTCGAGATAGCGTCTTTTGAAAACTTCCAGAGTAATCAATTTCCCATTATTTTGAAGTAGTAAGGTTTTACTCCATCCTTCTGAACCTAAAAGTCCATTGATAGAATCTCCTTTCCATAAAGTATCAACCACGCCACTTTGAAGCAGCCTCACGCAGGATCTGAAAGGCCTCCCGTTTACTGTAAGCACAGTGGCAGTGGTGGTAAAAGCTGCAAACAAGCGGTTATCACGGTACACCATCAATTTGTTTACCCTTCCATGCACAATATCGGGAGATTGAAAAGTGGTATCTATTTGTCCGTTTTTCTCCAGCCTGAAAATCTTGCATGTTCGGTTGGCCCTGGGTGTTCGGGTGCAAGCGATATACAACTTGCCGTCTCTACACCCGGCCACGGCAAGTGGCAGCAAAATGGAGTCTTCCTGGTGCCGAAGTGCACATTGAAAGGTGGGGTCTATAGTACCATCAGGTTTTATTTTGTACACCAGAGGTCTCCCGGGCTGAATGATAGTATCTTTGTCTAAAATCGCATGTTGGTTTCGAAGTACAGTGAGAATCTGTTTAGGAATATGCATGTAAGGATACAAGGTGTCGGGAGTTCCATCCAAGTGTATTCTATGTAGAAATAATCTGTTAAATATATTGTTTAATAAAACTCCTTGCACCAGATACCCGTGCCTGCCAATAGGTTGCAGTTGTTTAGGTATGCCACTTTGTCGGAATTCGGGAAATTCGTTCATAAGGGTAGGTCTCCAATCCATTGCAAGGTTTCCGTGGCGGTCAACCCTGGCCAATGATTCGGTTCGAGGTTCACCGTTTACAGTAGTAAATCTTCCGCCAAGCACTATGTTGGAATCAGCACCTTCCACAATATGCGACACTAAGTCATTGGCTCCCCAGCCTGCCATAAAGGTATTGTCAACCCTGCCGTTTGGCATGGTTAATCTGGCTATTCCGTTTCTAATAGTATCGTTTATTCTTCCTATTTCACCGTATATGATCAACCGCCCTTTGGCATCGGTAAACATGCCGTTTACAAAACTAGTGGGACCACCATTCGAGCCTGTTCTTGTGAACTGGGCTACGGGTAAATCATTAGGAGCAAGCATCATTAAACTCTTGTAATCTGATAGGGTATCTTGATGCTGAAATTCTCCTCCTAAAATAATATTGCCTTCCGAGGTTTGGTAAAAGGCCTTCACTTTGGGGTTTTGGACATGGTCGAGGATAGAAACCCGGGCTGCTTGCCCGTTGGCATTCAGCAGAATGTAACCGGGGCTGGGCTGCCCGTTGTAAGCCTGAAAAACACCTCCCACCCACACTTGCCCGTTTGGCAAAGCATACAGACCACGTACTTCTCCCTCTTGAAATCCTGTTCCTATATTAAACGAATTATCTAAAACCCCGGTAGGAAGTAGCCTTGCTATGCGCCCACAGCTTACGCCATTGTATTGCGTAAAAAAACCTCCAACAAGGTATTTGCCATCAGGTAAACGTATGCAAGTATTCACTATGTTGTTGAAACCAACGCCCGTGCTGAAACTATTGTCCAATGCACCATTCGGCATTAGGCGACAAAGCCTGTTGGCGGTTTGTCCATGAGCTTGGGTAAAGGTGCCACCCACCAGGAGTTTTTCATCGGGTAAAACCGCTATATGGTTAACGGAACTATTAAAACCTGGTGTAGAAATAAAACTTGGGTCAGGGTTGCCTTCTTCGTCCAAACCCAAAATTCGTCCTACATTAACAACTTGTTGTCCGGGAAGTCGATATCCTCTGAAGCCGCCACCAGCTACTAAACGAGTGTTGCCCTGGGCAACTATTGATAGAAATCCATCAACCACTGATGGCTCAAGAATGAGCCGATTTCCATTTATTACCTTGCCATTTGTGTCTAAACGAGTGAAAGAACTTACTACCGCATTGGAAAACCTGCCATTAGTTCCACTTAAATAATAGTGGTCTTTAAAATAAGTAATTGTCGTGACGAGAAATGATCCTCTACCATGTAATCGGATGGTATCTCTAGGGTTGAAGCTGGCATCGAAACTTCCGGAAATTTGGGCAAAGGATTGATTAAAGCTGAAAAATATAAAAAGTACCTGCCCCAATAGGCAGACAGGTACTTTTAGGTTGATTAAACCTCTCATAAAATTAATGGACTACTTTAAAAGATTGCATGGTTTCAGCACTCAAAACCTGAACCATAAATATTCCTTTTGGCAGCTGAGTCAAGCTTAAAGTTGTTTTGCCGCTATTGAATTCAACATTTTCTATGCGAAGCAACTTGCCATTGAGATCAACTACCCGAACCTCTACTTTAGAATTAACAACGTCATCGCCAAAAATGGTAACCAAATCATCGATCTGATTAATTCTGAATTTAACCAAATTTGTGCCAACATACAAAGCCGCATTTTGTTTATTTTCTGCAAATACAATGGCAAATCTGGAGCCCTGATCACCTTTGGTCAGGTTTACACCATAATTCAAATTTTCATCCAACTCAACAACAGTTTTTTCCTTCTTATCAACCAAATATGGCTTAGTTCCATCCAATGAAATATCAAATTTGTTCACGTGAAAGCTATAAAAACCAGCGTCGAGTACTGATAGCGAAAGTAATTCTTTATCTCCTTTTACAGGAACTTTACGCTTGGAAACTGCTAAATCATATCTACCTTTTTTGACTGCTAAATTTATATGTGAGTTTTTTTGCTTTGGAAAGTCATGCTTTTTAGAAAAACTGTTTTCAAATTGGCTCCCATACTTCAAAAAAACATTGTCTTTCAAGTCTTTGTTAGCTCCTTTGATTTGTAAAGTTATTCCACTTACGTTGATGTCAGCCTTACGCCAATGAGGTACATTTGAATTACTCAAACCATGTACTCTTTTGATGGTTAAAGTGTTATTATTCACTAAGGTGAAAGCTTTAAAACCTTGCCCGATAGAAAGGTTTCCATTGAACTCATTGAGAATCTTTGGACATACGGAACATGGATCGCTTGCGTCGAAATATAAGTTTTCACCTACGTTACTCAAATCGCTAACATTTTGCCAAACTGCTATAATTGGATTGAAATCGGCATTGTCCGTATCGTTCCAGATATCATCCCAGGAAATTGGAAATGGGTATGGGTTTCCAATCAGGTGGAACCCGTTCGCAGATTCTTCCACAAGGGGCGAAGTGCCGTCGATATATCTGGTAGTATATGAAAAGGTTCCAGTTCTTGAGGCTTGCATGTTTGGCTCTCCTCTCCAATAAACCTCTCTCGGCGAACTTGATTGGTCGTAGCCAAATGCTGCATGAGTTAGTAAAGCAGTTATTGGATAATCCAGATTAGTTGAGGAGCTAATTCCTCTGTGACCATACCAGCCTATTTCGCTGTTAACGTCTGGATCTTCAAGTGATTCGTCGTATCTCCAAAAGCCAGGGGTTCCATGATTTGGCCATACATTGCTTGGGGCATACCATCGGGTGAAAGCTTGAGCAGGAGTAATATAACTCATGCTGCACCAGCTGAATGCTTGTACATCAGGGTTCACTTCTATCAATGGGCAATGATATGGTATCAATTCATAAGGCCCACTTGAAGGATCTTTTGCCAGGTTTGTGTGCCATGACAAACTGTTGATTGGTGAGCTGAAATATCTGTAGTTAAACGGGGCTTCTGTTTCAAGTATATTATTAAAATCTTCGTGTTCAGGACAATACTGACTCACAACAAAATTTGCTACACCAGCGCCTATAACTGTGTTTGTACCAGTTGGGTCTATAAAGGGTGTTCTGAATTGAGATGGGGTTGGGATTGTTCCTGGTCTCCACATTCTTAAAGAGCAAGCCACAGCAGTTGTGGTGAGGTCAAGATTTCCAGCAGTTAATAATAGCCTTCCTTCAATAGATAAAGTTCCTGAAACAATATCTGCGTTTCCTCCGGTGTTATTTACCTCCAGATTAAAGACAGTAAAACTCCCTGATATTTGATTATCCCCTGATGCAGGCGTTGCGAGAATAATATTAGTGTTAGTTTTGTTTAAGGATGTTTTTTCTATAACTTCTAACCAAGTAGAGGCATTCGTAATATTCCCATTGATTGTTAATGAAGAATTATCAGCAAATGTCAATCTGAAACTAGTTGTACCACTTCCAAAAGTTACACTTTTGCATGTCCGGTTACCGGTAACGTTGCAAGACCTTCCTTGTGCTACTGTAGATGGAAACACAACATCATCGTTTGCAGTTGGCGCCCCGGTCGGAAGCCAGGAACCTCCAGTGGACCATAAACGATTAGTTGCTGATGCAGTTGCAGGATTCCAGGTTTTTGTTACTGCTTTCAATTGAAATGGCAAACAAAATAAGTAAATAATAAAGATTAAACTTTGAAACTTTGAAACTTTGAAATTTTGAAACTTTTTCATGATTAAATGAATTTAAAATTTGAAGAAACCCGGTTAATGCCACGCCATTTATCTGTTCAAAAAATCATATAGTTAGTTGGGGTGGGGTTTGGCCGGGACGGGCACTTGGGGCTTCATCAGGTGGCAACATGCCTCTTGATTGTTCCGGTAATGTAAGACATGGTTATAAGATATAATGTGCGACATAAGCAAGGAATCTGATACAGTAAAAGTAAAACCACGAATCATAAAAACAAGCAACCCTACCAACAGGTAAATTTTAAATGCCTCTCAAAAACATTAAAATACTATTAAACAAGTAGTTCCAAAATGCCAGGGTTTTCATTTTTAATGAAACCTTAATGATTTGGTAACAATAAACCTTAATGGGTGAGGCTCTACCTCGTTCGTTGTTCTTGTATCTTCCAGCTACTATACTTTAGCAATTGGTTTTCCTTAGCTAATTCTCTAAAAAGGCTGGAAGCCTTGGGTTGAGCAAACGAGGCTGGAGCCTCGCCCGATAGACGAAAGGAGGGATCTCTCAAAGCCCCGCACATAGTTACGCCTAAAACACTGGCTATACCTCGACATCACTCTCGTCTTTTTGCTTATCCCGACGAAAGGAGGGATCTCTCAAAGCCCCGCACATACTAACACCTAAAACACGGCTATACCTCGACATCACTTTCATCTTTTTGCTTATCCCGACGAAAGGAGGGATCTCTCAAAGCCCCGCACATACTAACACCTAAAACACTGGCTATACCTCGACATCACTTTCATCTTTTTGCTTATCCCGACGAAAGGAGGGATCTTTCAAAGCCCCGCACATACTAACACTTAAAACACTGGCTATACCACGACATAACTCTCGTCTTTTTGCTCATCCCGACGAAAGGAGGGATCTCTCAAAGCCTCGCACATGCTTACGCCTAAAACACCGCTATACCTCGACATCACCTTCATCTTTTTGCTTATCCCGACGAAAGGAGGGATCTCTCAAAGCCCCGCACATACTCACGCCAAAAACACCGGCTATACCTCGACATCACTCTCGTCTTTTCAGGCGAGGCTCTGCCTCGTTCGTTATTCTTTTAGCTTCCAGCTACCATACTTTAGCAATTGGTTTTCCTTGGCTAGTTTTCTAAACAGGCTGGAAGCCTTGGGTTGAGCAAACGAGGCTGGAGCCTCGCCCGATAGGCATTTACATCTCTTATCTGGGTCACAGACCCCAAGATAAGGCTTCCGAATTGCCAATTCGGAAGAGCGGAGTAAATTTTATGTTATCTTTTTTGTTGCCAGACAGCTCCATCTGTCAGGACAACTTAAGTAAATAGCAATTAAGTCTTTCGGGTGCAAAACAATAATGCCACGTTGCCCTCCGTCAAAACGGATACCCGATACCGAAGTTTAAGATGGGCGTGGTACGTCTTTGGCCAAGTTTTCTTCTAAACGAAACATCTCGAATGGCCCATTTTGAGCCTGGTTCTGCTGTAGGGTCATAGGCTTTTACGCCTACATCAAAGCGAATGATGAGGAATGAAAAGTCGAAACGAATGCCTGCACCTGTGCCCAAGGCAATGCTTTCATATAATGTGGACCACCTGAAGTCTGCTCCAGGTTTCAAGCTATTGGGCTTGATAAGCCAAACATTGCCCGCATCCACAAAAAATGCCCCTTCTAAAAAGCTCACCAGTTTTTGCCTGAACTCAACGCTGGCTTCCAACAGGATTTCGCCTTGTTGCTCTGTTATGCGTCGGTCGTCGGTTTCTCCTTCCGGAAAATAGGTTCCAGGGCCAAGCCTGCGAGGGTACCACGCACGAATTGAATTGCTGCCACCTACAAAGAAGAATTTTTCCCAGGGCAGTGATGTGGCATTGGCTCGGTTGCCAATAGGCGTGGCAAAACCTGCGTTGAGTCTGGCCGCCAGCATTCCCGACCGGGAGTACGGCGTGTATTTTCGAAAATCAGATTGCAAACGTAAGTATCTGAAAGTCTGAAGATCCCAAATTTTGTTGTTCGGGTCTTTAATCACAAGCTCGTTGAGCCAATGCAGTGCTTCTCCGCCATATTCAGCCGAAAACCTAAAATACCTGCTTCTTTTTTTCTGTTCAAAGTCAGCATTTGAATTTTGGTAGAAGAAGTTGAAATTGGTTAGAAAAGCTGAATTGAAACTGTTTCTTAGTGTAGGGTTCACACTGTTGATGATTTCTTCGAATTGGGCATTTAAGCCTCCTGGAGGCAGAATGATCACGTTGGCCTCGAGGGGAGTTATTCCGATAAGCTCTTGTGGCGAGAGCTGAAAAGTATAGATGAGTGCTGCCCGGGTTATAGAGCGCTGATACTCAGGCCTTACTACATTGGTGAAACTGCCAATAATCTTTGTTTTAGGGTTGTAGTTTAACAAGCGCTGACCCAGAATTCGCCGTGGTATCTTAGCATCTGAATAGGTGAGGGCAGAACTAAAGGACAACTCCCTGGCACGAAAAACCACCCCGGATAAGAAAACAGAAATTTGTCCCTCTTCGGAATACCGACCGTTGAGCTCTAGAATTTCAAAGTTGTTGAACGGGTTTCTTACCTTGAATCCAACGTTTACAAATGGTCCTGGAGCGCCCTGACTTAGCAACATGCCCAGCTCGTCGGAAATCTGGTACTTGGGCAAGCGACTTGTGAAATAGTTGAGCCTAAGTTTATGTCCAGGGAAAGTGTCAATACTCACATTCACAAACTTAAACATGTCCATGCCTGAAAGCTGGCTCTGAGCATTCCCAATTTTGTATTGATTAAAATATTCGCCGGGTCGAGCCAGCATTTTTCTGTCTAGAATGCGTGCACTGTAGTTTCTTTTGTCGGCAACATAGGTGATCTCATTGTACGATAGGGTGTCTTTTTGAGAGAAAAATGTTGTTTCAGATTTGTCCATATTGAAAAACACTTCGTCAATTTTAAATTGCTCGTGGTTGCCAAACACAGGTTGCTGAATCACAATATCAAGATCAAGAATGCGGTCGCCGAGCAGTCTGTCTTGTACCGTTGAATCGAGGCTGAAAACAATATAATCTCTTCCAAATTCATAAAAACCGTTGTTTCGTAAAAGCCTCAATATTCGTTCTCTCTCCTGATCCAAGCGGTACTTGTTGTAGTTCTGCCCAAATTTGATAGTTGCATCAAGTTGGTTGTCAATCAAAAAGTTTCTGATGGTGTCGTTGTCTGTTTTATAGCGAATTTGCCTTATGCGATGCGGCAATTTTTGGTCAACCTTGTAGGTTACAGTTACCCTTCGATCTATTTTGTTGGTATCAACCAAAGCCACAACTTCACCGTCGAAAAAGCCGGCATTGAACAGATAATTCTTGAGTTCTTTCACAGTGAGGCTTGTTCGTGCCGAGTCGTAGATGGCTGGCTTTTCTCCAACTGTGCGCATGAACCAGTTTCCGTCTATTTTTTTTGTTTCAAGTTTTCCCAGCTTCAATTCAAGTTTTTGCACATATTTTAGAGAGTCTCTACTGGTTTCTGCCTGCTCGATTTTTACTTTATAATTGGCTTCAGTAGTTCTTATTTTATCGGCTATAGCAGCAGTATCATGAAATTTTCTACCCACCAGATAAGCGTACAAATAGGGCATGGTGAAAAGCATTTTCCGGTTGGTCTTTTGCTTAAAAAGTGATTCCATTTCGGTTTTATCCAGCTTTTTGGTACCCGAAATTTTCTGACCAGTAAATAAGAGTTCATTCCTTTTGAGGAATACAGTATTGACACAACCGGTTTGGAATACCAGCAGGTAAAATGCCAGTACAGAATACCTGGCAATTTTTAAAATGGAATGACTTGTTTTGTAACTCAAAATCAAATTGCAGCGAAATAAACACTTTAGGCTGATTTAAGGAAATAGCATGCTAAGCCGGACCAAAATTTCATGGCTCCGATCGCTTCATCAAAAAAAATACCGGGATGCAGAAAGTGTATTTTTAGTAGAAGGAGAAAAGGGCGTAATTGAAGGTTTTCAATCAACGCTGACTTGTCAGGCTTTGTTTGCAACCCAATCATTTTTGCAATCACATGCACACATTATTGCCGATTTAGATGTTTTTGAAGCCAGCGCTGACGATTTGAAAAAAGCTGGCTCTTTCGAAACAAATCAAACAGCCATTGCTGTTTTTGAGCAGTATGCTCAACCTGAAAATCCAAAACCTGACACAGATGCTGCTATTTATCTGGATCAGGTAAAAGATCCTGGAAATTTGGGCACCATTGTGAGGTTGGCTGATTGGTATGGACTCAAGCAAATTTTTCTCTCGCCGGGTTGTGTAGATTTTTACAATCCCAAAGCCATAGCCTCAACTATGGGCTCGTTTGCACACGTTGTTCCTGTAAAAGCAGATGCTGATTGGCTCGAAGCCAACGCTAAAACTAATCTGATAGGTGCCGATATGCAAGGTGTTAATATTCATAGGTTTATATTCCCAGAACATTTTATTTTGGTGATGGGAAGCGAATCGCATGGCATCAATGACCAACTTGCAAAAAGGCTCACCGACAAAGTGAATATACCTAAATTTGGGCAAGCCGAATCGCTCAATGTAGCCATGGCAACGGGCATTATTTTAGACAACTGGAAACGACAGCAAACAGCATGATAGGTATTATTGGAGGGGGAATTTCCGGTTTGGCTTTGGCCTGGTATCTGCAACAAGCAGGAAAGCCATACATCCTTTTTGAAGCAGCGGAAAAGGCCGGTGGAAAAATCAGGACTAAGTTTGAGTCAGGCTTAATCCTGGAAGAGGGGCCAAACTCCATTTTGTGCGACGAAACCTGTTTGCAGTTGTTGGAGGCTACAGGTTGTATGGCCAAAGCCCTGGATGCCAAGCCTGTGAGCGATGCCAGATTTATTTGGAAACAAGGCAAATACAGACAATTGCCTTCCAAACCGCAACAGCTTTTAACAAATCCTTTTTTTAGCTGGTCGACGAAGTGGAAAATTCTGGCAGAATTGCTGAAAAAGCCAAGTCCTGAACACAATAGTAAAGAATCAGTTGCCGATTTTTTTACCAGACATTTTGGTCGGGAGGTGGTAGATTATGCTGTTCAACCCTTTGTTTCGGGAATTTATGCAGGCCATGCTGGCAAACTCAACCTTGATCTAACTTTTCCCCGCTTGCGGGAACTTGAAAAACAACATGGCAGTGTGCTGAAAGGACTGGCCAAATCGGCAGGAAAACGCAAACGCTCACTTAATTTTAAGCAAGGTATGCAAACTTTACCAGCAGCCATAGCAGGAAAATTGAAGCATATAAAGCTAGAGACCAAGGTAGAAAATGTAGTTCAAACAGATGTTGGCTATCAATTGAATTACAGGCAGTTGGGTGAAGATAAATTTGTACTCGTAGATAAATTGATTGTCTGTACACCGGCAACCGATGCTGCACTGTTGCTGCACGACGTGGTGCCCATGTTTGCCTTTTCTTTAAGTCAAATTCCGTATGCATCTGTGGCCGTAGTGCACACCCAAATAAACCAAAAGATCAACATTAAAAACCGACCTCTTGGCTTTGGCGGCCTTCATCCTTCTATTGAAACAATGACTTCGGCTGGTAGCATCTGGAACGATTTGGTGTTCGATGACCGCTGTCAATCTGATCAGGCTTTGTTCACTTCATTTATCAGCAATGCCACGCAGCCAGAATTGCCGCAGTGGAGCGGCGACAAAATCAGAAGTGTGGTTTGGACAGATTTAAAGCTTGGTTTTCAAATTCCGCAAAGCGAGCCGGATTTTCAAAATCTGTATTATTGGCATGAAGGCATTCCTCAGTATGAAAGTAAATTGAAGTCTATTTGGGAATCTGCCAATGACTTAAAATCCGAAAAAATTTATTTTCTGGCCAACTGGAAAGACGGAGTTTCTTTGTCTGACTGTATTAATAACGCAAAAAAACTTGCAGCCGAACTTTAAGCAAAGGGCGAATGTTGCATGGTTCCAGATTGATATAACCACAAGAACCAAGATGTATGTTGACACAAACGGGTATCTGCATGCAGGTGTTTTGATTGCTTTAATATTTTATGTTGCGCTCAAATAGGTTCATTTTGCCTGAGAACCACGTTCTTGCCATCCGAAATGAAAGATTTGGTTGTAATAAAGTTTGGCACCGCCTCCATCACCAAAACAGATGGCACGGTGAACGAGCAGATCATAGATGAAATAGCGGATCAGGTTGCCGGGTTAACAGAAAAGTACCGCATTTTATTGGTTTCTTCTGGTGCTGTAGGAACAGGTAAGTCGTTTATTCCCAACTACAAAGGTGATATAACCCAAAGAAAAGCTGCAGCTGCCATTGGCAATCCTATTTTGATAGGCATGTATTCAAAAGCCTTTGGCAAACATAAGATTCCGGTGGCCCAAAGTCTATGTGAGCGAGGGCACTTTTCGGATCGGAGTCGATTTCTTCAGTTGAAACAAACCTTTGAAACCTTGTGGAAGAGCGGTGTAATTCCGATTGCCAATGAGAATGATGTGGTTTCTGATTTGGAGCTTCGTTTTTCTGACAACGATGAATTGGCCACCTTACTGGCTGCCGGTTTTGGCGCCAAATGGCTTATGTTTTGCACTTCTGTTGGCGGCTTGCTCAATAAGGACGGAAACCTGATTCACCATATTGCGAAAATAGATCAGCAGGTGTTGGCGATGGCCAATCCTTCCAAATCTAGTCTGGGCCTCGGTGGTATGATTTCGAAACTTAGTTTTGCCAAAAGGGCTGTTACACTGGGAATTGGAGTAATTATTTTTGGTCATGAAAACGGAATGGGGATTTTGAACGCTTTGGAAGGCAAGACAGGAACTCGATTCGACGCAAAACAGGCACATGTTTCTGCAAAGCTCAAATGGCTTAGTTCGGGTAGTCTCATAGTTGGTAAAATTTTGGTGGATGAAGGAGCTGCCGCAGCGGTTAAAAGTCGTAAAAGCCTGCTTGCAGTAGGCGTTGCAAGCATTGAGGGTGAGTTTGACAAAGGCGAAGTGATTGAAATTTACTCTTCAATGCATGAGCCAATTGCTGTAGCCAAGGCAAGCCAAAGCAGTGAGTATCTTCAACAGCATCAAAAAAGTGCCAATCTCGAAGTGGCGCATGCCGATTTTATCGTTTTACTATAACATTGCCCAACATGGAAACCATACTTCCACTTTTAGAAAAAGCAAGCGCCTCGGCGCCTCAAATAAGTAGGATGCCTGATGCTGAAAAGTCAGCTTTGCTACAGTTTTTGGCCAAATCAATAATAGCGCATACTGACCTTATTGTGGAAGAAAATGCCAAAGACCTGGCCAAAATGGACGATAACGATCCAAAGAAAGACAGGTTGATGCTCAACCCAATGCGAATTCATGATTTGGCAGATGGTTTAAACCAAGTGGCGAAACTTCCAGTTGCTTCAGGGAAAATTTTACTTGAAACGACTTTGCCTAATGGATTGATTTTAAAAAAATTAGCTGTTCCACTTGGTGTGGTTGGGGTAATTTTCGAATCCCGTCCCAATGTCACTGTCGATATATCAGCGCTTTGTATCCGCTCCGGAAATGTGGCAGTATTGCGGGGCGGAAGCGATGCTGCCTGTAGCAATGAAGTGCTGGTTTCCATCGTTCACAAAGCCCTTGCCGCTTTTGGTTTGCCCCCAGAGGTTGTTACGCTTTTACCTACGGACAGGAAATTTGTGCAGGAGCTGCTCACCGCTACCCGATTTGTAGACGTCATTATTCCGAGAGGTTCCGGGTCGCTCATTCAGTTTGTGAGGCAAAATGCCTTGGTGCCAACCATTGAAACAGGTGCTGGCGTGGTGCATACTTACGTGCATCAATCTGCTGACCTGGACAAAGCTGCGGCCATTGTTGTAAATGCCAAGGTGTCGAGGCCTTCTGTTTGCAATGCGCTCGACTGTTTGCTTGTCGATGACGTGGTAGCTTGGCCATTGATAGAAAAAGTTGCTGCGGAGCTGGAAAAAAGTGGGGTAGGAGTTTATGCCGACCATGAGTCTTGGCCATTATTTGAAAAAGTACAGTTTAAGAATTTGCATCGGGCCAAGCCGGAAGATTTTGGGAAAGAATGGCTTAGCCTCAATATGAGTGTGAAAGTAGTGACTGGCTTAGACGATGCCTTGACGCATATTGCCAACTATTCTTCACGGCATTCAGAAGCCATTGCGGCTCAGGATCAGGTTGTGATAGACCATTTTTTGCAAACAGTAGATGCGGCGGCTGTGTATGCCAATGCCTCAACCCGCTTTACTGATGGAGGTGAATTTGGCCTGGGTGCCGAAATTGGTATTTCTACCCAAAAACTGCACGCCCGTGGCCCTTTTGCCCTCGAAAAACTGGTAACTGAAAAGTGGGTCGTTGTTGGCGATGGTCAGATCCGGTAGCAGGAAGTTTCATTAAACGGCCTCAAACTTAATGCACAGCTTTCCGCTTTAAAAACTTACCATAACCCTTGTTTACCAGGCATTTATTAGCATCTATCACAACTTGCCCTCTAAGCAAAACTGTTTTTACTTTACCCGTTACTTCTACACCTTCATAGGCTGAATAATCCACATTCATGTGGTGGGTTTCGTCAGAAATAATGTGTTTTTCATTGTGATCGAAAACAACAATATCGGCATCGGCTCCTACGGAAATACTGCCTTTTTGTGGAAATAAGCCAAAAATTTTGGCAGCATTGGTGCTGTTCACCTCCACAAACTTTTGAAGATCAATTCTGCCTTTCGCCACGCCTTCGCTGAACAGCAATTCCATGCGATGTTCGATAGCAGGGTGCCCGTTCGGAATTTTACTA
>JBBRCC010000109.1:0-14452 GCA_038205175.1 Cytophagales bacterium
TTTTGGTTCAGCCTACATTATTGTAATCTTGCTAATCTTTGGCTACGCTGTATTTCTGAAAGACTGCTACTTTTTCAGTAGACACTGGCTTTTCATCTTCGTTTCTATATTGATGCAAAGTAGGGGCAAAAAAATGCCGGCATTTTGTGAATGCCGGCATTTTAAAAAATTGAAATCTTTAAGCTAAAACTACTTTTTTCGCAGATTCTGCTTTAGCGATGGAGTAAACCACCAATCCGAAACCGATTTTGTTCACAGCATCAGCTATGTTGTAAAACAAATCTACATTGGAAGCATTCCAGCCCAAACCTACATTTAACCAACCACCAGGCATACACATGTATCCGATTGGATAAATAGCCCAACCTGCAAGTACAAACCAAGCTAAGGCCTGAATACCGCTTTGTACAGCAGTACTTTTTGAACCGTCGGCCAATTGCTTGGCTTCTCCAAACCATGCTGAATAAAGCACATAGACGTAACCAACTGTAGAGATAGCGCCCCAAATTACACTGTGAGAAGTGGCGCCATCGCCTGGAGTTCCATCAGCATTCATTGGCACAAATGCCTCACCGATGTAGCCTGCCACCAACATCAAAACTGATGCAGCAATCAACTTCCACATGAAGCCGATTTTGGCACCAGCCGGACGAAGAAGCAAGTAAAACTCAACGCACATCAAAGGAACAGTCAATGTCCAATCAATGTACCTTAAAGCTGTAGGGTTTTCGCCAGTCGACACATAGTAGTCTCTCATGTAGAAATAGTGAACTGCTGCAATTCCAGTAATAAGACCCGATACGAGTAACGATGTTTTCCATTTGTCATCCACAGTGCCTCTCTCGAAAAAGAAGAAGACCGAAGCGGCTAGCATAGCCATGTAACCTGTGAAAAAAGTGAAAGCAACCGGGTCATCTTTAGGAATGACCATAACATCAAGAAGGAAATTTAACATTGTTTTTTTTTTAAATTGTTTAACATACTGAGACAAACCGTTAAACAAAATAATTTTCAAATTGTTCGAAGTTGGGTTTTGTTTTCTTGAATAAAGATTTGATTGTAACCATTTACATTGATTTACTTTTATTTAACCTTTTGTATTATGTTGATTATCAATATATTGACTACGATAAAGTTTTTAAATAAATTTTAGGATTTTAAAATTTTGGCACAAAAAAAGTCATTTCATTTTTCCGGCACTTTGAGTCTATTTGCTTCCGGCTGCCAGGCGATGTTGGCAATCCACCAGCGCCCATCGTTTTCTACCAGTTGAATACAATTTATACCTGAGCGAGTCAGTTCACCTTCGTTTACCGTGAATTTGTAGCCCTGAAACACCTGAGCCACTTTGCCAAACTGGTTTATGCGTTTAAATAATTCTACCTCTTGAAATTTCACTTTGCCATAGCTAGCGTCTCGCTTGAATTCTTCCAGGCTTTTGTTCACCAACACAAGGTCTTTGTCTTCCAGGGCAAAAAAGTTGAAACGGGCAGTTGATAAAAAGAGGTTGTTGAATCGGGGCCAATCTACTGTATCGCCTTTGTTTATTGAGATGCAACGCATCAAGTTCAGGCACGTAGTCTCAATAGTTTCAGTATCAGATTTCCAAGAAGTTTGAGCAAAAACTGGAAAAGCGAAAGTGAAGAATATGGCAAGAGTGAATATTTGCTTGTGCATGTTTTGAATCATTGGTCTGCAAGGAGCTGCCGATTTTCAATAGTCACAATGAGAATTTGATAAAAGGAGGGTAACCTTGATCAGCAAAACCCAATCTCTTCTACCCATTGCAAGCCATTGTCTTCTTTAAGCTTACTCAGTATTTCAGATTTTTGAGAAACCAGGTTGTGGCGAAGTGGAGATGAGGTTATTTCAAAAATGACAGTCGATTTTTCGATACGGATAAATCCCGTACGCTTAGCCACCGAGAGTCCCATCAAATGTGCCCATGCATCTCTGATGGCGGCTTCTTTGAATTTCTTGTTGTTGGTGAAACGGGAATACATTTCCTGAATCACTTCATGGAGCGTTTTTACCTCTGTTTCCCTAATGTGTTGTTTTCCTTTCATGATTTTGGGGCTACTAATTTCATGAACATTTCATTAGCATATTACATTAGACGGTAAATAAATTAAAAGAGAATTCCTGTTTGTCGGAGTTAGGGTTCATTTGTATCGCAAAAATTGAAGGTGATATGAAAAATTTAATCTTAATCCTGATGGCCGCTTGTTTAGTATCAGCGGCATCGGTTCAGGCCCAGGACATGGACAAGGCTTTGGCAAAAGCATGGAAGAAAAAACTGAAGCAAACCGATCCTATGGAGTTTAAGCGCATAGTAGAAGAGCGGGAAGCGCTCACAGCCGACATAGTGAAAGCCAGGCAAGAAAACATTGCTCATGCAGGTGTGCTGGCGACTCGTGAAGCTGAAATTGCTGCTCTTAAAGAAGAAGTGGAAAATTTGAAAGCTAGACCAAGAGAAGTAGCTCAGCCTGCTGCAAAGGGTCCTGTGCCAAATACAGTAGCTTCGGGCGAAGGGGTAACTTACAAAGTGCAGATTGGGGCTTTTAGAAACAAAGACCTGGTGAAATTCTTTAAAAACAGTCCCAACTTTAGTGGGGACGTAGATTCGGATGGCGCCAAGAAATATACTTTAGGCCAGTTTACTGATTACTGGGAAGCAGACAATTTCAAAAAATACCTCCGGGAAATGGGTGTGATCGATGCTTGGGTAGTAAGCTATAAAAATGGAGAACGGGTCAATATCAAAGATGCATTGGAAGGGGCGCTTTAGCCCCTTTTTCATTAATAGGCCAGCAGTTCACGTAGCACAGTTTCTACTTTTTGGGCTGAAGGCAAAATGGCTTTTTCCAAATCTTGGTTCAGCGGAATAGCAGGAACAGCTTGGGCACCATACGTGAAAACAGGGGCATCAAGATACTGAAAACAGTGCTTTGAAATGCGAGAAGCCAACGATTCTGCAAATGAATTGAGCAAAGGCTCTTCGGTCAATACAAGTGCTTTGCCATGAAGCTCAACTCTTTCAAATACCAGCGATTCATCTAAAGGATATAATGTTCGCAGGTCTACGATTTCAACATGGCCCGACAAGTTTTTCGCTGCTGATTTGGCCCAATATACTCCCATGCCATAGGTGATCACTACCGTAGATTCCCCTTTTTCGATTTTGTTTTCATCTGCCTCTAGCACGATGCTGGCTTTCCCAAGGGGCAAATAGTAATCCTGAGCAGGTTCGGGCATTTTGGCGTCTTCAGTGCTGGGTACTTTGCTCCAATACAGACCTTTATGCTCCAACATCACCACTGGATTTGGGTCGGCAAAAGCGGCTTTCATCAGGCCTTTCATGTCGGCAGTGTTCGACGGATACACCACTTTTATACCCCTGATGTTGAGCAATGTTGACTCAATGCTGCCTGAATGATATGGCCCGCCGCTACCATAGGCGCCAATGGGAACCCTGATGAGGGTTTGAACTGGAAATTTGCCATTCGACAAATAGCAGCTTTTGGAAATTTCTGTTACCAGTTGGTTCAAACCTGGCCAAAAATAATCGGCAAATTGAATCTCTACAATGGGTTTTGCTCCAGCCGCCGCCATGCCTGCTGTTGAGCCAATGATGTAAGCTTCTTGTATAGGAGTGTTAAAAACCCTGTGATCGCCAAATTTTTGCGCCAAGGATGCTGCTTCTCTAAAAACTCCGCCAAGCCTTCCACCCACATCTTGTCCATAAAACAAGGCTTCTGGATGTTCATTTAATATTTCTTCAACGGCATGAAGAGCGGCATCCACCATCATGGTTTTTTCCCTGGTTTTGGGTTTTCTCGTTCCGGTTTCAACCCGATTTTCATCAGGAGCAAATACATGATTTTCAGCACTTACCGGGTCGGGGTCGGGAGATTGCAGCGCTTTTTGGTAGGCTAATGCGACAAATGTTTCTACCTCTTCAATCCATTTTTTAAAGTCTGCCTTTTGTGCTTCTTTAGTAGCCAGCAGGTGTTTTTCAAAAAAAGGAATGGGATCTTGCGTGTTGTGTTCGGCCAAATTTTTATCGCCTCGATACCATTCTTTCCGCACGCCTGAAGTGTGGTGGCCCAATAAAGGCACTTTGGCATGCACCAAAACAGGGCCTTTGCCAGCCCGAATATGGGCAAATGCCGAATCCATTACCTTGTGCGATGCTTCAAAGTCCCAACCATCAACCTGAATCCGTTTCAAACCTTTAAATCCTGCCGCATAGTCGTAGGCGTCCATGTTGGTAAATTCGTCAGCAGAGGCTGAAATGGCCCAGCCGTTGTCTTGAATCAAGTAAATGATGGGCAAATTTTTCAATACCGCCATTTGAAAAGCCTCAGCCACTTCGCCTTCGGTAATGGAGCCGTCGCCTAGTGAGCAAACAACCACAGGATGCTCTCCAGTATGTTTTATACCCACTTTTCTCAAATATTGGATGCCCTGTGCACAACCCGTAGCCGGAATGACCTGCATACCGGTGGCCGAACTCTGATGTGGAATGGTTGGAAATCCTTCTTTAAGCAACGAAGGGTGGGAGTAGTAGCTTCGTCCACCTGAAAACGGATCGTTGGCTTTGGCAAGCAGTTGCATCATCAATTCATGGGGCTGCATGCCAATCCCAAGCAGCATGCTTTCGTCTCGATAATAAGGATAAACAAAGTCTATAGGTTTCAGCTGAAATGCAGTAGCCAACTGTATAGCTTCGTGACCTCTGGAAGTGGAGTGAACGTATTTGCTGCAAACCGCTTTTTGTTCTTCGTACAAACTGGCCATGGCTCTAGCCGTGTACATCAGCTTCAAGGCTTTGATATTCAGCGATTCTTCTTTGGTTTTTGGCATGAAATGGTGCTGTAAACTATATTGCCTTGTAGTTTTTTATGATGTCGCCAATATAGTTGAGCAAGGTTTCTTTTCCGTCTTTTGTTTCTGACGAGGTTAGAAAATGAGGAGGCAACTCTGCCCAATCGGCACGCATTCTGTTCAAAAACGTCATTACTGAAGCCTGAGTACTGCTTTTGCTTTGTTTGTCGCACTTGGTGAAAACCAAGCTGAAGGCCACGTTTTGGTCGGCCAGCCAAGAAATGAATTCAAGATCAATTTGCTGAGGTTCGAGACGGCTGTCGATGAGCACAAACAAATTGGCGAGATTTTCACGTTTGCCCACATACACGCTAATCATTTTTTCAAGTCTTACCCTGGCAGATGCACCCATTTTGGCAAAACCGTATCCGGGCAAATCGACCAGAAACCAGTTGTCGTTGATCAAAAAGTGGTTGATTTCTTTTGTTTTTCCTGGTGAGGAGCTCACTTTGGCCAGTTTGTCGTTGGCCATCATCATATTGATGAGGGACGATTTCCCCACGTTCGATCGGCCTATAAACGCAAACTCAGGTTTATCGGGAGCTGGGCATTTGTCTATCTGGGTATTGCCCATCACAAATACAGCAGTGTTGATTTTCATTCCTTTTGCGGCCATATCCTTCGGTGTTTTGTGGGCAAAAGTAGGGATTGTGCGTTCGAGATTGGTAATGAATGCATTTTAATGGACTACAACTGTGGATGGACTGGGGAAAAGGCCGCACAATATTCTTTCACTTCTCCAAAAGCTGGTGTAAAAAGAAGACCTAAAAGTGAGCATTTTGACCTGATTGATTCTTACATCCAGCTCTTCTGTTATAAATCAAGCCCCAACAAATAGGCTAAGATTCACTGCCCTGAAAGACGGAATTGTAGCTCTTCTGTTGGCGAGATGATAGCTAACTTTCATAATCAAACCGTGCCACCCGTACCACGCCGGGCACTTTTTGCATTTTTTTGATGAGTCGGTTAAGGTGGTCTGTGTTCTGGACAAACAAGTTGATACGTCCGTCGAATAGGCCATCTTTTGAGTCGAGGGTAATGGAGCGCATGTTTACTTTTAATTCGTTGGAAATGATCTTGGTGATGTCGTTCACTAAGCCCATTCTGTCGGTGCCAACAATATGTAGCCCTGCCAAAAAGGCCAATTCTTGCTGGCTGGTCCATTTTGCTTTGATGATGCGGTAGCCGTAGTTGCTCATCAGTACAACAGCGTTTGGACAAGTGGTTCGATGGATTTTGATGCCTTCGTTCACAGTTACAAATCCAAACACATCGTCGCCAGGAATTGGGTTGCAACACACGGCAAGGGTGTAGTCTATTTTGTCCAAATCCTCGCCTATGAGCAGCATGTCTCCATCAACACCTCTTATCTTTCTAACCTCTTTTTCAAACGATTTGATGTTGTCTTCCTTGTGGCCAATTTTTTCGCTTCTAGCGCTTTCTTTAAGCTCTTTAAACTTTCTTAGCACAGAAACATCGGCAGAGCCTTTGCCAAACAAGTAGTAAAAATCGATGGCAGTTTTTTGGTCTAAGTAGGCCCTCAATTGATTGATGAGCTCGTCTGTGGGTTCAAGCTTGAGTTGCTTGAGTTTTCGCCAAACGATTTCTTTACCGTCTAGTGCCACTCGTTTTTTCTCTTCTCTAAGCGAGTCTTTAATTTTTGCAATGGCCTTTGAGGTCACTACAAATTTCAACCAATCTTCTGTTGGCTTTTGCTTGGAAGAGGTCAGAATTTCGACCTGATCCCCATTTTGCAAATGGTAGCTAAGTGGTACCAATTTTTGATTCACTTTGGCACCCAAACAATGGCTGCCTACCTGAGTGTGGATCTCGAAAGCAAAATCGAGGGCTGTGGAGTTTCCAGGCAGCGTGCGTAATTCTCCTTTTGGGGTAAACACATATACTTCGTCGTTGAATAGGTTGTTGCGGAAATCGTTTACAAACTCGATGGCTGTGATGTCGTTGTTTTCCAGCATTTCACGCACCTTGATGAGCCAGGTTTCCAGCCCGCTTTCTTTGTGGTTTGCACCCTTTTGCTCTTTGTATTTGAAGTGGGCAGCGTAGCCCTTTTCAGCAATTTCGTCCATCCGGACAGAGCGTATTTGCACTTCTACCCATTGTCCGCTTTTACTCATTACGGTGGTATGCAGCGACTCATAGCCTGTTCCTTTTGGTGTGCTTACCCAATCTCGAAGTCTGTCGATGTTGGGCTTGTAAAAGTCGGTCACCACGGAGTAGACCTGCCAACACTGGGCTTTTTCCTGCTCAGCCGGACAATCGATTATGATTCTGATGGCAAACAAATCGTATACTTCCTCAAAAGGCACTTTTTGCTTGATCATTTTGTTCCAGATGGAAAAAATCGACTTAGGCCGTCCTTTAATGTGGAACATATATTTTTGCTTTTTCAGCTCGTTTTCTATCGGACGACTAAAGTCCTTAATAAACTTATCTCGAGCAGTTTTTGTCTGTTTTATTTTCTGATCAATTTCAGTATAAATATCAGGCTCAGAGTGTTTTAGGTACAAATCTTCTAATTCTGATTTGATGGAGTAGAGCCCAAGTCGGTGCGCCAGCGGGGCATAGAGATATATGGTTTCAGACGCAATTCTCAACTGAGAATTTCTTGGCATGCTTTCCAGCGTGCGCATGTTGTGCAATCGGTCAGCAATTTTTATAAGAATGACCCGCACATCTTTGGAAAGTGTGAGCAACATTTTCCTGAAATTCTCGGCTTGTTGCGACGAGCCTTGAGGAAATATGCCTGATATCTTGGTGAGTCCATCTATGATTTCAGTCACCTTTTCGCCAAACATTCGCTTGATGTCGTTGAGTTCCATCGAAGTATCTTCTACCACGTCGTGCAAAAGTGCTGAAACAACAGAAGTGGGTCCTAACCCAATTTCTTCCACACAAATTTGTGCCACAGCAATAGGGTGAAAAATATAAGGCTCGCCCGATTTTCTCCGCATGTCTTTGTGTGCATCCAAAGCAGTGGTAAACGCCTTTTTTATCAATTGCGCATCACCATCTTTCATGTTTGGCGCAGTGGATCGAAGCAGTTTTCTGTATCGCCTTACAATTTCCTTATTTTCTGCTTCCAGGTCTATTTGATCTGAATTCTTCGGTTTGGGTGTGGTGGTAGACATAGAAAGGGATTGTGGTTCTGCTTGGTCTTCTTGAAGCTGATTTTTAAACTAAATTTGATATTTAGAATGCTTCTAGAAGCTGATTTCAAAGTAAATGAGATGCGAGATTGGAAGCTAATTTTTTGTAAAAAAAATCTGTTTACTTTGAACATGGCATTTTCCAGAATTGTAACAACAAACCCGGCTAGCGCCGAAGTGCTGGCAGAATATTCGCAGTTGACCAACGAACAGTTGGCTTCTAAAATCTATTTATCTGGCAAAGGTTTCCAACATTGGAAAACTACTTCATTGGCAGAGCGGACAGCATTGTTGCTTTCTTTTGCCGATTTGTTGATAATCCAAAAAACCAGGCTTGCCGAACTTATGACCCGTGAAATGGGCAAAAGAATTTCTGAAGCCAAAGCTGAAGTAGAAAAATGTGCCTTGTGCTGCCGCTATTATGCCGAACATGGCTCAGCTATGCTGAAACCCCAATATGTAAAAACCGAGGCAAGGGAAAGTTTGGTGTTGTTTCAACCTTTAGGACCAGTATTGGCCATTATGCCTTGGAATTTTCCGCTTTGGCAGGTGGTTCGGTTTGCTGCTCCGGCGCTAATGGCAGGCAATGTGGTGTTGTTGAAACATGCTTCTAACGTGTCGGGTACTGCCCTTGAGTTGGAGTCTTTATTTCGGGAGGCAGGCTTTCCCATCGAAGTTTTTCAAACCTTGTTGGTTTCAGCAGATAGAGTGGAAAATATCATAGCTGATGAGCAGGTAAAAGCTGTAACCATGACAGGAAGCACAGAGGCAGGAAAGCTGGTTGCGGCAACTGCAGGTAAATATTTGAAAAAGTCTGTAATGGAATTAGGTGGAAGCGACCCGTTTGTGGTTTTGGCCGATACCAATGTGGAAAAGGCAGTAAAAATGGCCGCCAGGGCAAGGCTTATCAACAACGGACAAAGTTGCATAGCTGCCAAGCGATTTATAGTTGAAGCACCTGTTTATGAAGACTTCGTTGAACAGATGCGGGCTTATTTTAGTAGACTTACCATGGGCGATCCCATGTTAATAGACACCGATTTAGGCCCATTGGCCCGACCGGATTTGGCCAAAGAATTAGAGGCTCAGGTGAATCAAAGTGTAGGGCAAGGTGCCCTGCTTCTCACTGGAAACGGCCAGGCTGATGGTGCTTTTTTTCCAGCCACAATATTGGCAGACGTAAAGCCAGGCATGGCAGTTTTCGATGAGGAAACTTTTGGCCCGGTAGCTGCCATTTGCAAGGCAAGCAGCAGCGAACATGCACTCTCGTTGGCCAATCAGTCGGTATTTGGGTTGGGAGCTTCTGTTTGGACGAACGACGAACGGCTAGCTCAATATTTTATAGATGGCCTTGAAGTTGGAGCCGTGTTTGTAAACGACATGGTTAAATCCGATCCCAGATTGCCTTTTGGAGGACTGAAAGAATCAGGTTATGGAAACGAACTTTCCAGTTGGGGTATGTATGAGTTTATGAACTTGAAGTCGGTTTGGAAAAACTGAGAAAGACACACAGCCCGTGGTTTCTTTTATATAACTAATTGTAAAAATGCTGTAATGCCTCAGCAGCATTGCCTAAGTACCTTTGTGTCTGGCCTGCTTGAGATACACTCTACATCTATATTTCTTGCGAATGAGTGCTAACATTTGCCTTTAGCTAAATGGCAGTCTTTGCCTGTCTTCTTTTCTTTTTCTCTCTCCTTTGTTTAGTTACATTATGGTTTCAATCAAAAAAGAAGGTGTTGTCTTCAACAAAACTGCATTGGGTTTTGAAAACGAAGGGGTGATGAACCCTGCCGCAATTTATGAAAATGGGTTCACACATATATTCTATAGGGCTGTAAGCAAAGGAAACTATTCCAGTGTGGGCTATTGCAAACTAAATGCGCCTATGGAAGTGATAGAAAGACATGATTATCCACTTATTTTTCCTCAACTGGAGATCGAGCAACATGGGGTTGAAGATCCAAGAATCGTAAAAATTGACGACTTATATTACCTCTCCTACTGTGCCTATGATGGGGTAAATGCACTAGGTGCGCTTGCTACATCTTCAGATATGCATACGTGGGTGAAAAAAGGAATCATTGTTCCTCAGTTCACTTATCTTGAATTTATTCATTTGGCAGAATCAAAAGAAAAAGTCAACGAAAAATACATTCGCTTCAACACCCAGCCAGGTCTTGCTAAATCGGATGGGAAACCGGTATTTGTCTGGGATAAAAATGTCATTTTTTTTCCACGTAGAATTAATGGCAAACTTCACTTTTTTCATCGTATAAAGCCTGACATTCAGTTGGTTGTTGTAAATGAAATTGAAGAACTCACTGTCGAATTTTGGCAAAACTATATTCTCCGTATTCATTCGCACATTGTGATGGCTCCCCAACACAAACACGAAGTGAGCTATATTGGAGGAGGGTGCCCGCCTATTGAAACAAAAGAAGGCTGGCTTGTTATATATCATGGTGTTCACGATACTGTAAATGGATATGTATATGTGGCTTGTGCAGCGTTGCTGAACCTTGAAAACCCTTTGATTGAAATTGCCAGGCTTCCATACCCACTTTTTAAACCCGAGTTGGATTGGGAGCTGAAAGGCGAAGTTAACAATGTTTGCTTTCCAACTGGCGCCATTGAAGACGGAGACAAACTGTACATTTATTACGGTGCCGCCGACGAGCATGTGGCCTGTGCTTCTTTGAGCATGTCAGAACTTATTTCAGAATTGCTTAATCATGTCAAACACTAATGAGAAAGTTTTTAAATTCCATAGACTACAATGTGATGCTCAAAGAAAGGGAATTGGTTATAGTCGATAATTCACTTCAAAAGGCTATTCAGGCTATGTCAAAGCCTTTGTCAACTGTTTTGTGTATAACATCCTTTTTGCCCAGAGAATGTGGCATTGCTACATATTCCGGTGATTTGGTTAAAGCCCTTAGAGCACAGTTTGGCAACTCTATTGCGTTGAGTATTTGCCCCTTAGAGTCTGATACTGAAATTCATGTATATGACGAACCTGTAAAATATTCACTCAACGTTGACCAACCTTGCAACTATGCTGCTTTGGCTTATGCAATTAACGGAGATGAAGAAATTGTTCAGGTGCTCATTCAACATGAATTTGGCTTTTTCGAGAGTCATGAAACCGATTTAGAGCTATTTGTTTCTGACTTGGAAAAACCAGTAAACTTGGTTTTTCATACGGTTTTGCCTAATCCAAATCCGCAGCATTTGGCACATGTTCGCAGGTTGGCGGCCATTTGTGCGGCCATAGTGGTGCTTACCAAATCATCGGCTAATTTGCTTATCAATCAATATCAGATTCCAAAGGAGAAAGTGAAGATAATACCTCATGGCACCCACTTGGTTTCTCATGGCAACAAAGAGTTGCTCAAAGAAAAATATAACCTGTCGGGCCATATTGTACTTAGCACTTTTGGCTTGCTCAGCGAAGGCAAAAGCATAGAAACCACACTCGCTGCCATGCCTGCCATTATTGACAAAAACCCACAAGTTTTGTTTTTAATCATAGGCAAAACTCACCCATCGGTGGTGAAACGTGAAGGTGAAAAATACAGGCAAATGCTCGAAAAGCAGGTAAATGATTTGGGAATTTCAAAGCATGTACGGTTTGTAAATACATTTTTGCCGCTGTCGGAATTGCTTGAATACTTGCAACTTACCGATGTGTATCTGTTTACATCCAAAGACCCCAATCAGGCTGTTAGTGGTACTTTTTCTTATGCCATCAGCAGTGGTTGCCCTATTATTTCTACACCCATTCCACATGCTATTGAAGTGCTGAAAAATGACGCAGGCATTATTTTCGATTTTGGGGATTCCAAAAGGTTGGCTGAAGAAGTTGTGAACCTCATTTCAGACGAATCTAAGCGCAACAACATCAGTTTCAATGCCTTGCACCTCATGGCTTCAACTGCCTGGCAAAATTCTGCCATTGCACATGCAGCGTTGTTTGTTTCTCATAATGGACATTTCTTTTCCCCAAAATATCAGATGCCACCCATCAACCTGGCTCACTTTCAAAGGCTAACCACCCTGTTTGGGATGATTCAGTTTTCAAAAATTAATCTGCCAGATATTGATTCTGGATACACCATAGACGACAATGCCCGGGCCATGGTGGCGCTTTGTCAATATTATGAGCTTACGTTCGATCAAAACGTTCTGCCTTTAATTAATATCTATTTAGAATTTATCCGTTTTTGCCAACAAGACGACGGACAATTTCTCAACTATGTGGATGAGCAAGAGAACTTTACTGTGCAGAACTTTGAAACTAACCTCGAAGATTCGAATGGAAGAACTGTTTGGGCACTTGGCTATCTTATTTCCATGGACCATTTGCTGCCAACCCATTTAAGTTTGCTGGCCATATCTTTGATTCAGAACGCAATGAATCATGTGGGGAAAATTCATTCCACACGAGCAATAGCCTTTTCTATTAAAGGATTGTATTACAGAGGTTTGAAACATAGATCTGATCAAAATAAAAATTTGGTGAAGGAGTTGGCCAATAGACTTGTGCAAATGTACAGGCACGAGTCGAAACCAAACTGGCGTTGGTTCGAAAGTTATCTCACCTATGCAAACAGCATTTTGCCGGAAGCCCTATTGTGTGCATGGATAGCTACCGGAGATGTATTGTACAAAGAAATTGCTGTGGAGTCTTTCCATTTTTTGCTGGATCAAATTTTTGTAGATGGCAGCATTAAAGTGGTTTCAAATAAGCATTGGTCAAATGTGTTGCCGTTGGAAGTGAATCCTGTAGGGGGCGAGCAGCCCATCGATGTGGCTTATACTGTCATTGCCTTGGCCAGGTTTTATGAGGCAACCGGCAACAACATGTACAAAGAAAAAATGCACCAGGCCTTTAACTGGTTTTTGGGCGACAATCATTTGAAGCAAATCATCTATAATCCTATAACAGGTGGTTGCTACGATGGACTTGAGGAGCATTCGGTAAATCTAAACCAGGGAGCAGAGTCGACTGTGAGTTATCTGATGGCTCGGCTTACTTTGGAAAAAGTGACCACGGGAAATTTCAAAAAAAATGGACAGCGCAAAGCGCAGTCCATGATTGAGGTTGAGTAAGTACTTCTGTTGAGATTAAGTTAAAACTTAGACGACTTTCTCGCCCCTAATTAACCTGAGAACGACAGAAATAAGTGCAATTACCAATAGAATATGGATAATTCCACCGGCATTAAATGCGAAAAAGCCAACAGCCCAACCGATAATAAGGATGAGGGCAAGAAGATACAGGAGATTGCTCATGATGATGTTTGATAAATAATGATGATTTTTTTTCCGAATATTTTGCTGGAATTAAACCAATTAGGTTTAAGAAAGTGTCAAAATTAAGTCTTTCGCATCTTTGAAATATTATGAAATTTTCACTTCAGTTTGCATAATTTATTTTATAATATAGTAAAATAATCTATTTTTATTAGTTTAAATGTTCATAATTATCGCCTGGCAAGTATTTTAGATTAAAAAAAGTCATTTTTAGTTGGAATTTTTAGAATGAAGCTTCAATAAGTTTTGGGATATATATTTTCAAGAATTCATATTTTAGGTTTTTTCCAAGTATTCTAAATATACCTTAGGTTTTTTATTGAGACTTCAAGCTTCTGATTTTCTACCAAGGTTATCTCCTTTGCAGAGGATTTGGTTGAGCTAGATAACTAATAGATAATCAGAAGTTTGTGGTGTAAAACAGGTTTAAAATGCATAAATTGGCTTAAATACACATTTAAGAAATCATGCTACTTAGAAAGCTGAATTGATTATTTTAAAGCGTATCATTTACCTTCGCTTCATGAAAATTTCCAGCGACGATCGCCACTGGCATCCACTCGAATACACCCACGTATTTTTATGGCTTCTTAAAGACTTGTGTTGGGCACAAAACTGGTCTACGCTAGGCATGCTCATGGCTTTTCCGACAATCGTAGTTGCTTTTGTTATTACCTGGATGTTGCGAGAGCACACAGTAAATCTTGTTCACAACGCTGCCATCACCATTTGGATTGTCAGCAATTCTGCTTGGATGTTATCCGAATTTTACCAGGTTGAGCCCACACTGAAACCCATTGCAATTGCAGGATTTTATGTTGGAATAATACTTTTAATGGGATATTATATGTTTTTAGGCTTGCAATTTTTGAAAGCAAAGCGCAAGGTCATTTGAGCTTCAGTCGATTGGAAAAACACCAGTTACTTCCAATTCCAAAGCAGGAAACAAAGGACTTTTGATAACCTGACCTTCCGTCAACGGTGGCAGACCAATAAATTTCCCGTCAATCAAAGAGTATATGAAAATATGCCTGGTTTCGGGTTGCACAATCCAGTATTCTTTTACACCGCTTGCCTGG
>JBBRCC010000110.1:0-14229 GCA_038205175.1 Cytophagales bacterium
ATCAGGAAGATAAGGCCTGACAAAATATCTTAAATTATACACAAGAAATCAGATATTTAGCTCCATTCAGAAAATTAAGAGTGTTCTGGAGGATTCATATTCCCTGGTCATTTTGAAGACGAAGGCTTGTGAAAAGATATGATACATGTAAATATTCAATACAAAAGTGTAACACCATTAAAAATTATAGCAATCACCTATATATCCTTAATAATCAGTTCATAAACACCAATAAATCAACTATATTTGCTTTTGCACTATGAGTCAAATCAAAAGGTTCATCTCATTGCAGACCAGGCAGTTTGCCTGAAATCTCAAATAAAATCCCGAAAAATTGAATAGCGAATCGAACACTGGTAAAGTAACTAGCATACGTGGAAGCGTAGTAGATGCCTGGTTTGAGTCAGAGTTGCCAGCTATCAATACATTATTGCTTACCGGAAATGAGAATCAAATCAAAATGGAAGTTTTTACCCAGCTAGATGCAAACCACGTTCGTGGCATTGCACTGACCCCTACGCAGGGCCTCGCCCGTGGAATGGCAGTAAAATCGACGGGGAAACAACTTTCCGTGCCAATCGGTAAAAAAATTATAGGCCGTATGTTTGATGTTTTCGGAAACACCATCGATAAACTGGAACCACTATCAGATATGAAGTGGAATTCGATACATCAATCGCCACCGCCTCTTTCGAAACGCTCAACCAAATCTGAAGTTTATATAACGGGCATCAAAGCAATTGATGTGCTCATACCACTTGAACGTGGTGGCAAGGCCGGATTGTTTGGCGGGGCTGGAGTTGGCAAAACGGTTTTACTTACCGAGATGATCCACAATATGGTAGGCCACAGTAAAGGAGTGAGCATGTTTTGCGGAATCGGGGAACGATGCCGGGAAGGCCACGAACTCTACAACGAGATGAAAGATGCGGGTGTGTTGAAAAACATGGTCATGTTGTTCGGACAAATGAATGAGCCACCGGGTGCCCGTTTTCGGATTGGCCATGCAGCTTTGACCATGGCAGAATATTTCCGGGATAAAGAGCATCGGGATGTCCTCTTGCTCATCGACAATATTTTCCGCTTTATTCAGGCCGGCATGGAGGTCTCAGGCTTGTTGGGACAAATGCCTTCCCGACTGGGCTATCAACCAACTTTGGAAACTGAATTGTCTAAACTGGAAGAACGCATTGCCAACACCGATGCAGGAGCCATCACTTCCATTCAGTCGGTATATGTGCCAGCCGATGACTTGACAGATCCGGCAGCTGTTCATATTTTTTCACACTTGTCCGCATCTATTGTGTTATCCAGAAAGAAGGCCAGCGAAGGTCTTTATCCTGCCATTGATTTGTTGCAATCCAATTCAAAAATGGCCACACCGGGCATAGTTGGCAAACGGCATTATGAATTGGCTCAGGAAATTCGGCAGACATTGGCTCATTATGAAGAACTTAAAGACATAATAGCCATGCTGGGTTTGGAGCAATTGTCGGCCAGTGACCACCTCATTGTCGACCGTGCCAGACGTCTGGAACGATTTCTAACACAGCCCTTTTTTACTACCGAACAATTTAGCGACATCAAAGGAGAAGATGTGAGTTTAGAAGAGGCTCTTCATGGTTGCGAACGCATCCTTTCCGATGAGTTAAACCACCTACCCGAAAGTGCATTTTACATGGTTGGCAACATTGATGGTGCCATAAAAAAATGGTCTGACAAAGTAAAAAAGGAGAAAGAGAAAGAAGCAGTGCAGGAGCCAGCTGTTTCACCAAACGAAAAAGTGAATCTGACCACATGATGATGCATCTAAAAATATTGCTCCCCTTTCGTGTGTTTGAAGATGTATCAAACGTGAAACGCATTGTGATGGAAACCAGTGATGGCTCGTTCGGAGTTTTTCCTCAAAGATTGGATTGTGTAGCTGCTTTGGTGCCGGGGATTTTTACTTACGAAACTGACACTGTGCAATACATTGCTATTGATGAAGGCGTAATGATAAAAGCAGGTGAAAAGGTATTGGTATCTGTGCGCAATGCGATTCATGGGTCAAGCCTGGCGGAACTCAATCATTCTGTAGAAACAGCTTTTATTCGATTGAACGAAGATGAAAAAGAAATGCGGTCTTCCATGGCAAAAATGGAAAGCGGGTTTATCATTAATTTAGAACGATTTAGAGAACACTAAGATGACGAACCCAGATAAAATACATGTGAATGACCTAAGCAGAGAAGTTGGCGATAAAGCCAGGAGAAAACTAAAAGCACAAAAGGACGATCAGCGCAGTGTGTGGTCGGGTCTGGGTATGTTTGGCTTGATAGGTTGGTCCATTGTGGCACCAACGTTGGCAGGAGCTGCATTGGGAATCTGGCTGGATCGGCGTTATCCCCACTCCTTTTCCTGGACATTGAGTTTATTGATTCTTGGCTTACTGGCAGGATGTGTTATCGCCTGGCAATGGGTGGAAAAAGAACATCAGGATATTAACCAAAAGGAAGATGAATGAAATACTATCAATGATCATTGCCTTACTTACAGGAATAGCCCTTGGCTTTCTTTTCTTTGGCGGACTTTGGTTTACTGTAAAAAAGGCAATCGAATCCAAAATTCCAGCTTTGTGGTTTTTGGGGAGCTTTGTTTTAAGGATGGGAATCGTTTTGGCGGGTTTTTACATCGTCATCCAAGCCGACAACAATTGGCTTATTGGACTTATTGGCCTGTCTGGATTTGTTGTTGCCAGATATTTTGTTCTTCGCCTAACCAGGGCTTATGAATTAAAATCAAAATCTTTTAATAACGATGTAAAACCCTCTATACATGAAGCTTAGCCCTGACCAGACCGTTTTTTGGGAGCATGGATTTTTCTCCCTCAACCTCACCATCGTTACCACTTGGGGTATTATGCTCCTATTGGTTATTACCTCCTTACTCATCACCCGCAGGTTAAAAACAGATATACAAATCTCCCGCTGGCAATGCTTTCTGGAAATAGTGGTTACTGGCATCAATCAACAAATTAAAGAAGTGGGATTAAAGCAGCCAGAACAATATATTGGCTTTATCGGCACACTTTTTCTATTTATTGCCATGGCAAACCTATTGATTATTTTCCCTTGGTATGCGCCACCAACCGGCTCACTTTCTACCACCGCTGCACTTGCCATCTCCGTACTTTTTGCTGTGCCCTTTTTCGGTATTGAAAAGAAAGGCTTTTGGGGATATTTAAAGTCATACGTGAAACCAACATTTATCATGCTGCCCTTCAACATCATTGGAGAAATTTCCCGCACGGTTGCTTTAACCATCCGCTTATTTGGGAACATCATGAGTGGCGGTTTAATTGTAGCTGTTTTATTGGGTATTGCACCCTTTATATTCCCAATTATAATGACCACTTTGGGTCTCTTAACGGGAATGGTGCAAGCATATATTTTCAGCATTTTAGCCACCGTTTACATTGCAGCAGCCCTCCAGGAAAGTAAGAAAAAATCGACAATCAACACATAAAACAAAATCAACATGGATAGCTCAACCATTATCGCCATCGTTTCAATTATCATGGCAGGCTTCACCACAGGAATCGGATGCATGTTACCGGCAATAAGTGAAGGCAAGGCTGTTGTTTCGGCATTGGCCTCTATCGCTCAGCAACCCGATGCAGCTCCAACCATCACCAGAACCCTTTTTGTAGGTTTGGCCATGATAGAATCTACGGCCATTTATTGTTTCGTTGTATCGATGATTCTCATTTTTGCGAATCCATTTTGGAACCACTTCATAGCGCAATAAGCCCATGGAAATCAATTGGTTTACGGTCATTGCACAGGTCCTTAATTTCTTCATTTTAGTATGGCTACTTAAACGTTTTCTATACAAACCCATTTTGAAGGCAATAGACGACCGGGAAAGCAAAATTGCCGCCGAGTTGAATGATGCTGAAGTGAAGAAAGCAGAGGCAAAAAAAGAGCAGGAAGACTTCCTCCAAAAGAATGCCACTTTCGACCAGGAAAGGGAAGACAAAATGCTGAAAGTGGTTTCAGAAACGGAAGAAGAACGCCAAAAACTACTTGACCAGGCACGCAAAGATGCAGACGCTTTCACGAAGCAGTTGGCCATGGCCAATAAAGAGCAACAACACAATCAGCAACTCGAACTAAATAGAAAAATTAAGGAAGAAGTTTTTGCTGTTTCTCGTAAAATGCTCGGAGATCTCGCTTCAGTGGAATTGGAAAAACAGCTGACTCAAGTTTTTATCGAACGGCTTAAAAAGCTTGAAGAGAAAGAGTTGAACCAGTTGAAATCGGCATTTGAAGAAATCAATGGTCCATTATTGATAAGAAGTGTCTTTGCTTTACCAGAAGCGCAACAGAAAGACCTGAAACTTGCAATCGACGAGGTGCTTGCAACAGATTCTTCTCTGAAATTTGAAACAACGCCTTCCTTGATCGGAGGCATTGAATTAAGTACGCATGAATACAAACTGGCCTGGAGTATTTCAGAATACCTTCGGGAATTTGAGACAACTATTTCTAAAACGTCTTCGGCTAAAACTACGCCTGAAATAGCAAAACAAGATGCATGAAACCCCAATAGATAAAAGCATACCTGATATTTTTGCTCAGATACATGAGGCCCGGGAAAAGTTCACCTTTCCTTTTATAACCCATGAAGTAGGTTATGTCACAAGCGTCTCTTCAGGCATTGTCAAAGTTTCTGGCTTGCCGGCAGTAGGTTTTGAAGAGCTGCTCAGGTTTTCTGAAAATCTATTTGGCATTGCTTATAATATTGACAAAGATGAAATTGGTGTCATTCTGCTTGGCGAGGAATCTTTGCTCCAAGTGGGCGATGCAGTGGAGAGAACCCACCGGGTTATGGATGTTCCTGTAGGTAACGCATTGATTGGTCGAACACTCAATCCAATAGGAGAACCCGTAGATGGTGAAGGTGATATTTTGACAGAACATCGGTTACCCGTCGAACGGACGGCCCCGGCAATTATGGATCGTGCTTCAGTTTCTACTCCCCTGCAAACAGGTTTGAAAGTTGTGGATGCCCTCATTCCAATAGGTCGGGGCCAGCGTGAATTGATTTTGGGAGATCGCCAAACGGGCAAAACAGCCATTGCCATTGACACAATCATAAACCAGGCCGGCAAGAACGTGATTTGCGTGTATTGCGCCATTGGACAGCGTGCTTCTACCGTTGCCAAGCTCATCGACAACCTGAAAGAAAAAGGCGCATTGGACTACACTGTGATAGTAGTTACAGAAGGAAACGATCCGCCAGGATTAAAATACATTGCGCCGTACGCTGCCACCAGTATTGCCGAATATTTCATGGAACAAGGGCGAGACGTGCTTATTGTGTATGATGACCTCACACACCACGCCAGGGCTTATCGGGAATTATCATTACTCCTGAGAAGACCTCCGGGACGGGAAGCCTTTCCAGGAGATATTTTTTATATCCATTCCAGGTTGTTGGAGCGATCAACCCACCTGAGTGAAGAGCTTGGTGGTGGCTCGTTGACAGCATTGCCCATTATTGAAACAGAGGCACAAAACATTTCTGCTTACATTCCCACCAACCTGATTTCCATAACAGATGGGCAGATTTACCTTTCCCCCAAACTTTTCGCATTAGGCATTTTGCCCGCAGTAGATGTGGGCAAATCGGTTTCCCGGGTAGGCGGAAAAGCACAATTGGCAAGCTATCGTTCCGTAATAGGAAACCTGAAGCTTGCCTATGCCCAATTTGAGGAGTTAGAAAATTATGCCCGCTTTGGTACAAGGCTAGATGAAGATACCCGAAAAACCATAGAGCACGGAAAAAGAATCCGGAGCTGGCTGGTACAAGAAAGGCTAAAACCTCTTTCCGTCGAAGTGCAAATTGTAGTGCTACAGGCTTTGACCCAAGGATACTTTGATACAATTCCACTTGAAAAAACACAAGATGCCGAGGCTGAACTGCAAAAGGCAGCTGAAGCACTTGATGCAGAAATAATCAAACGCTTATTTTCGAGCGAAAAACTATCTGCTTCAGACAAGGAAGCAATTTTAAAAATTGCAAAAGAGTCTTTGGCTTCCTTTCAATCTGAACCCGAAGATTCAAAACAAGTCCACACCACTGAAGCAAAAATCTAATGGAAACCTTAGCCCATTTAGAGCAAAAACTTAACAGCGCAGAAGACTTGAAATCTGTGGTGCGCACCATGAAAGCCATGGCCGCTACCAATATTGGTCAGTATGAATTGGCGGTGAGTTCTCTTGGCGAGTATAAAAGAACAATTGGTTTGGGCATTCTTGCATATTTCAGAGAAGAAAAAGCACGTATTTTGATTGACAAGCCGATTATACAAAAAAAGCAAAAGCCTATAAATTGTGCCATCGTTTTTGGGTCAGATCAGGGCCTTGTCGGGCAATTTAATGACACCCTCGCCGATTATGTAGCCACACATTCAGCCGGATTGCGAGGGGAAAAAGAAATATGGTCTATTGGTGAACGTATTACATTGAAATTGGGAGATATGGGATTCAATTCTACCAAAAGCTTTCCGCTCCCAGGCTCTGTAGATGCGATTACGCCGTTGGTAAGTCAAATGCTGGTAAGCAGTGAAGAATTTATTGAAAGTGGGTATTTTACAGAGGTTTACATTTTTCATAATCAACCTAAAACCGGTGCAGGATATACACCGGGGGTGCAACAGTTGTTGCCCTTAGATCAACAATGGAAACGACGATTTCTGAACCTGACCTGGCCGACAAAACTTGTTCCCCAGATAGCTGGAAGTCAAAAAGACACACTTTTGGCCCTCATTCACGAATATCTTTTCACCTCCCTTTTCAAGGCATGTGCAGAATCTTTAGCTAGCGAAAATGCCAGTCGGCTGGTGGCCATGCAACGAGCTGAGAAAAATATTGGAGAATTGTTGGACCAATTAAAACATCAATATCACCAACTGCGCCAGGGCTTAATCGACGAAGAGCTTTTCGATGTCATTTCGGGTTTTGAGGCATTAAACAAAAACAAATAACTATCAATCACTAAATGGAATTCATAGATTATTATAAAACACTGAACGTTAAGCTCCAAGCCAATCTTTTTTGAGCCAAAAAGTAAGCAATCCTATTGAACAAATTCCAAAAGAAATACCCAAAGCGGGGGCATAGCTTTGGCTGAGGTCAAAAATGTAGCCAGCTGCATAAGGGCCGCTTATACCTGCAAAGCCGTAGGCTAAGAAAACAAACGGATACACCGAACCCAGCTTTTCCAATCCATAAATTCGACTGGTGAGCATAGGAAAAAGTACAAAAAAAGCACCGTAACTTAGGCCAATCAGTCCAAGTAAGCTCAAGACAGAAAAAGCCCCCGTTGGAATAAAGCTGAGCAAAAGCACAGATAAAGAAAGTATAGAAAAGGCAGACAAGATGCAAAAAACGGGACCAAGTCTATCTGCAACAGCACCCCAAAAGAAACGCCCTGACATATTGCCGAGCGCAATGATTGAAATACCAAAGGTAGATTGAGCTTCGCTCATGCCAAAGGAAAGCAACATGGGTTTCACAATTCCCAAAACCAGCAGTCCAGCAAAAGAACCGGCGAACATGCCAAAAAAAAGCAACCTGTATCGGGGATCACGCATAGAAAAGCCGATGGAAAAAAGCCCAATTTTCTCTGATTTGTTGCCAGAACCCGGATAGCGCATCAAAGGGGTGGCTACAAGAAATATGGTAGCATATAGCCCACTGATGTAGAAAAACAAGTGATGCAAACTGATGGCCTTTTCGTTTGATTGCAAGTAAGCTATGAGATAGCTCAAAAATATGGCTCCGCCTCCAAAACCTGCTACAGACAAACCAACAGCCAACCCTTTCTGATTTGGAAAAAGCCTGGCTGGCACCACCAGAGCGCAAACATAGCCCAGGCCAGTACTTAAACCAGCTAATAGACTAAAGGCAAAAAAGAATAGCCAAAAGTGCTCACCGGAAAGGCTTCCCAAAAAGTAGCTAAGAAACAAGGCCAAACCGGAAAAAATACAAAGCGGCATGGGACCAAATCGTCTTTCAAGCTTTCCCGAAAAAGTCATGGTGAGAGCAAATGTTGCCAGCGTAAATCCAATCAAAAGTTGGGTTTGCGCTGTAGAAAACCCTAGCTGAGCCTTCATCATAGGAACAAAAATACTCCAGGCATAAATCCCGCCAAGACAGGACATAATCAAAAACGAAGCAAAAACAGAGAAGTATCTGAGCATCGAACCTGGGTAAAAATGGAATGGGTTAACAGAAAATCAGGGGCAAAGAAAGCAAGCGAAGCCAAATGAAATCAGATTATTTGCAATGAGCGGAATAGCAGCTCCACCCAGGTTGGGGTTTGCAAAAAATATTTATGCAAAATGGTTTTCAGAAAGTTTTTTGAATTTAGAAATACTGCCTTCAAATTTTGAGAAGTGTTTTTTGAGTCCAGGAATAAAAGTAGGTGCTCCGCCTAAAGACAATTGCTTTGCCGTTCAGGGCTTACTTTTCCAATCATTTGTTCTAAGCACCTCACAAGGAAAAGGTTTTGGGCTTGGATTTAACTCAAGTTCTCTTTGTATTACATTTTGAAAACTAGTCTTTTATCTAGGTTGAGACCAGATTTTTTCAGACATTTCTGAGCGCAAATTAGGCAGGTCTTTTATACTTGCCTTGGCAGGTGGGAGACCGTAGTTCTATGCCAAATTCCCAAACCACAACCAAAAACATCCAAACAAAAAAATAATGACACCTGAAATTATAATCGACCTAAAAGGAGATAATAACGATGCTTTCGGACAACTCTACAAAGAGTATTTCGTAGTGGTAAAGCGCTTTATAACCAATAACAATGGCCGGACTGATGATGCCGAAGATATTTTTCAGGACACAATGCTCGTTTTGGTGGAGAAACTTGAACAAGATAATTTTCAATTAACTGCTTCGATTAAAACCTACATTATGGCCATTGCCAAAAATTTATGGTTGAAACGTTTGCGAACAACATACCGGGAAATTGAATTTACTGATCTTCACGACAATAATTTTTTTGAAGATATAGACCTTGCCATAGAGCAAGAAAAATCATATTGGGACAAGTTGCAAAACTATATGCACCAAATCACAGACCATTGCAGAGGACTAATTCACGATATCTTTTTCAAAGAAAAGGCCATTGAGCAAATTCAAAAAGAATACGGCTACTCTACCAAACACAATGCTCAAAACCAGAAACATAAGTGTGTTGAGCAAATTCGAAAAATAAAGGAAATAGACGACGAAAGAGAAAAAAGATAAAGATTTTACTTCCTCCTGGGTGATTTTCTGAAACACATGGTATATTGGTACGGGTAGCCAATATTGGCGCTCATAACTTTTAAATATCAAAACAATGATTTCAACAATCAAAAAATTCGGAAATGCAGTTATCATAACTGTATTTGGTGTGTTTACTGCTCATGCACAAAGCGCAACATCTTGGAAATTAGACAAAGCGCACACATCTGTCAATTTCTCCATCAATCACTTCTTTTCGGCAGTCACAGGCAAATTTACCAGCTTCGACAGCAACATTAATTTCGACCCAGCCAACCTGCAAGGCAGTAAAGCAGATTTTACAATTGCAGTCAAAAGCGTAAATACCGACGACAGTAAACGAGATAATCACTTGCAATCAGACGACTTTTTTGATGCAAAGGCTTTCCCTGATATGACTTTCAAATCGACAAAAATCGAAAAGAAATCAGAAAATGAATACTTGGTTTATGGCAAACTAACTATTAAAGACAAAACTAAAGACATGGTATTGCCTATGAAAATAACAGGCGAAATGGAACACCCGATGATGAAGGGTACCATCATTTTAGGAGTTGTTATTGATACCACTATAAACAGAACAGAATTTGGTGTAGGCACAGGCAGCTGGGCAGCTACAATGGTGGTAGGTGATGAAGTGCGCATCAATATTCCAATGGAATTAAATCGCAAAAAATGATGAAAAACATCATTTTCATGGTATTTTCTGCTTTGGTTTTGTTGGCTGTTTATGCCTTCACAAATCCAAAAGTGGATTTTAAGGTTGACACCAAAAAAGGAATTCAGTTTCATAAAGGAACCTGGGAAGAAGCCTTAGAAATAGCGAAAAAAGAAAACAAGTTGATTTTCTTAGACATATATGCCACTTGGTGCGGACCTTGCAAAAAACTCAAAAGAAATACTTTTTCCAATTCAGAAGTAGGAACATTTTACAATCAAAACTTTGTAAATGTAGCCTATAACGGAGAGCAAGGTGACGGAGCAATGCTTGCACAAAAATATCGCCTGACAGGCTACCCATCATTGCTTTTCATAGACGGAAACGGCAAAGTTGTGAGGCAAACAGGTGGTTATCACAAACCAAAAGAATTATTGGAAGTCGGAAAACAAATCATCAATTAATATGAAATCAAAAGTTGAAATTTTTAGACATCCTCCAAATCGCCCTCCTTTTACAAAAGGGCTACCGCATTGTGCGTTCACAACAAAAAAAGTAGATCAGCAATTTTTTTTCAAGTTAATCTCACGCACCAATCTGTTTCTTCTCATACCGCTTAACTATAGAAAAACAGCTAACGACTTTAAAGATTATGTTGGCCTTTTGCATGCAGGCTGCGTCTTTCTATCCATTTGTCTTCATTGCTAAGTTTTCAAATCTTAGCTTCGAAAAACAAACTTGGTTCAGCCTCTAAGCTGGTTCAAATTCTTACCTTCGAGCACTAAATAGTACTGCACTTCATACTTTTAGTCTGTTGTGGATAATCCGTGGATAATGCAAACGAAGGATTTTGCACTTTTGCAGTTCAGCCCAAATATATATCATGCCCCAGTTCAATCACCTGCACTGCCACACCCAATATTCACTGCTCGACGGTCAAGCTTCGGTGAAAGCCATGGTGAAAAAAGCAGTTGAAGACCAGATGCAGGCCATTGCCATCACCGACCATGGAAACATGTTTGGTGTGTTCGATTTTGTGAACACTGCCAACAAAACAAAAGCCTTGAAACCCATCATTGGCTGCGAGTTTTACCTGGTGGCCGATCGGCATAGAAAGAGTTTTACCAAAGTTGAAAAAGACAAAAGGTACCACCAACTTTTTCTGGCCAAAAACGAACAAGGCTACAAAAACTTGTCGAAGTTGTGCTCGCTGGGTTACATGGAAGGCCTGTATAGCAAATGGCCTCGCATAGACAGAGAACTGGTGCTCAAATATCATGAGGGCCTGATAGCTACTACTTGTTGCATTGGCGCAGAAGTGCCGCAGGCCATTTTGAATGAAGGATCCGAAAAGGGTGAAGAAGTTTTCAAATGGTGGCTCGATCTTTTTGGCGACGACTACTACATAGAACTGCAACGGCATGGCATGGCCGAACAGGATAAAGTGAACCAGGTTTTGATGGGTTTTGCCAAAAAGTATGGTGTAAAAATGCTAGCCACCAACGATTCACATTATGTGGATCAGGACGATTCGAATGCACACGATATTTTGCTTTGCATCAACACCGGCGAAAAGCAAAGCACCCCCATTTGGAGAGGCAGCGACGACGACGAAAAGAAACCCAAGGGACAAAGGTTTGGCTTCTTCAACGACCAGTTTTACTTTAAAAAAACAGCCGAAATGGCCGAGCTTTTTAAAGATGTGCCCCAAACTCTGGAGACTACGCTTTCCATAGCCGATAAAGTAAATACCCCGCAGCTGAGCAGAGATATTTTGCTGCCCAACTTTCCCCTGCCTGCTCCGTTCACCAATGCCGATGAATATCTAAAACATATCACCTTTGAAGGTGCCAGGCTTAGATATAACGGACTGCCGCTCAACCATCCAACAACTACAGGTTTATCCATTCCAACCGATGTAGAAGAGCGCCTCAACTTTGAGTTGCAAACCGTTCGCACCATGGGTTTTGCGGGCTACTTTCTCATCGTTTCTGATTTCATCAAGGCTGGGCGACAATTGAATGTGATGGTGGGCCCGGGAAGGGGTTCGGCTGCCGGCTCAGCGGTAGCCTTTTGCATTGGCATCACAAACATAGACCCAATCAAGTACAACCTGCTTTTCGAAAGGTTTTTGAATCCTGAGCGGGTGAGCATGCCCGATATTGATATCGACTTTGACGATACGGGTCGGCAGAAAGTAATAGACTATGTAATTGAAAAGTATGGCAAAGCCCAGGTAGCCCAAATTGTAACCTACGGTACTATGGCTGCCAAAATGGCCATCAGAGATGTAGCCCGAACGATGGATTTGCCCCTGAACGAATCGGATATGCTCGCCAAGCTGGTGCCCGATAAACCAGGTACCAAGTTCGATATGGTGCTAAAAATGAGCGAAAGCGAACTGCGTGAAAAAGGCTACCAGGCCGACGACATTGCCAACTGCATGAAGCTTCGTGAGATCTTCGAAAAAGGTGGCGAACAAACCCGTGTTATCACTGAAGCCATGAGGCTCGAAGGGTCAATTCGCAACACAGGTATACATGCTGCCGGGGTTATCATTGCCCCGAACGACGTCACAGAGTATATTCCTGTTTCCCTGGCGAAAGATTCTGATATGCTGGTGAGCCAGTTCGACAAAGATCTGATAGAATCGGCTGGTATGTTGAAAATGGACTTTCTGGGCTTAAAAACCCTGACCATTATCAAAGACGCCATGAAAATCATAAAAGCAAGGCAACAAGTAGACATCGATATTGACAACATTCCATTCGACGACCCTAAAACTTTCGAGCTTTACCAACGGGGAGATACGGCTGCCACATTTCAGTTTGAGTCGGAAGGCATGCGCAGCCACCTTATCAATTTAAAACCCAACAACATTGAAGACCTCATTGCGATGAACGCCCTTTATCGGCCTGGACCAATGGGCAACATCCCACTTTTCATCAACAGAAAGCAAGGCAAGGAAATAGTGGAGTATCCACACGAATTGCTGGAACCAATTCTGAACAACACCTACGGCATTATGGTGTATCAGGAGCAAATTATGCAAACAGCGCAAATCCTGGCAGGCTATAGCCTCGGTGGAGCCGATTTGCTGAGGCGGGCCATGGGCAAAAAGGACAAGGAAAAAATGGCCAAAGAGCGGGTCAAGTTTGTGGAAGGAGCTGAAAAATTGCACCAAATACCAAAAGAGAAGGCCTCAGAAGTATTTGATGTGATGGAAAAGTTTGCTGAGTATGGTTTCAACCGTTCGCACTCGGCAGCATATTCGGTGGTGGCCTACCAAACAGCCTATCTCAAGGCCAACTTTCCGGCAGAGTATATGGCTGCGGTACTGAGCAACAACCTATCAAACACCGACAAAATTGCCTTCTTCATAGACGAGTGCCGCAGACTGGGCATTAAGGTGTTGGGCCCAAGTGTGAACGAAAGTGAACTAGATTTTACGGTGAACAAAACAGGCAACATCCGCTTTGGCATGGCTGCTATAAAAGGTGTGGGCGAAGGAGCTGTTCAGAGCATCATAGAAGAACGAAATGTGGCAGGCAACTACAGCGACTTCTTTGAATTTTTATCAAGAGTGATGACTCGTTCTGTGAACAAGAAAACACTCGAAGGTTTGGCTTATGCAGGTGCGTTCGACGAGTTCACTGAGTTTCATCGCAAGCAATATTTCGACACCAGCGATAATTCTTCGGTTATAGAAAAAGGGATAAAATATGCCCAGGCCATGCAGAAAACCAGCTCGAATGGTGCTTCAGGCATTTTAGGACTGTTCGACGACCAACCGATAGAAATGGCCAAGCCCAAAATACCAAAAACAGAGCCTTGGAGCGACCTGGAAAAACTCCGGTTCGAAAAAGAAGTGGTGAGTTTCTACTTGTCTGGGCACCCGCTCGAACCATTTAAGTTCGACATCGAAAAGTTTTGCACGCTGACTTTAGAAAAGTTCAATCCCACCGACATGGTGCCCTATCGAAACAAGGATTTGAAAATTGCCGGAATAGTGACACGTGCAGAGATACGCACCCAAAAAAATGGCAACCAGTTCATTTCTTTTGCCATCGAGGATTTTTATGGCAAAGCCGAAATGGCATTTTTCAAGCAAGATTTTCTTAGATACGCCCCGCTTTTGAAAAAAGACGCCATGATCTTTTTGACAGGCAAATACCAACCCCGCTTCAACGACTCGGAGCAATATGAATTTCGACCAACTGACGTGGCCTTGCTCAGCGAGGTGCG